>JAGVXQ010000037.1 GCA_018303705.1 Candidatus Woesearchaeota archaeon | reverse complement strand
AAGAAGTAGTAGTTATACCTGAGAAAAAGGGGATTCGAATCATACCTTCTTAGCTGGACTTGAAAATTTATTCCAGTTTGGGTGAATACCCCATAGCTTGCTGTGAAAACTCCAAAAATAACAAAATTCTGTGAAAAGGTTTATAAATTGCCCTTGTTAAGTTTATTTCATGAAGCCGAAGAATAGTGCTGAGAATGAGAACGAAGAAATATTAAGGGTTAGGACCCCGAGAGGCAGGGAAGTTCTAGGCATATTGAAACAAAGGCTGGGCGGCTCAAGGATGAGTGTTGCGTGCTTTGATGGAAAGACAAGGGTCTGCAGGATCCCTGGAAGGCTCAAGAGAAAGCTTTGGGTCAGGGAAGGGGATTATTTGCTTATTGAGCCCTGGGAGCTTGGTGGAAATGAAAAAGGGGATGTTGTTTACAAGTACAAGCCGAACCAAGCAGATTGGCTTAAGAACAATGGATATATAAAAAAGGTAGAAGAAGAAGAATTTTAATATGTCAATTGATGAGGTAAGAATACCTAAAGAGAGAATTTCTATATTGATTGGCAAGAATGGAACAGACAAAAGAATGATTGAGAGAAAGACAAACACTAAGCTGAGGGTCGATTCCAAGGAAGGCATAGTCACAATAGAAGGGGATTTCCTGGATGTATTCAATGCAAAGCCTGTTGTAAAGGCCATAGGCAGGGGATTCAATCCAAGCGTTGCAGAAGAGCTCCTTAACGAGGATTATTTGTTGGAAATAATAAACATAAAGGATTTTGCCAAGACCAAGCAGGACTTAACAAGGATAAAAGCAAGGATAATAGGAAGGGAAGGTACCTGCAGGAAGAACATGGAAAGCCTGACTAATACAACAATTGTGGTTTATGGCAAGACAGTTGGAATAATAGGCACTATACAAGAATGTATAAACGCCAAGCAAGCTATTGAAAAGCTTCTAAACGGGGCGAAGCATGGCAATGTTTACAAATGGCTTGAAAGAAAGAGGGGTGAAGAAAGAATAGAGAAGATAAAGGGCAAGAGGTAGTAGTCATAAATCAGGCCCAAGCAATTTTTATGCAGAAACTTTAGCCGATGCAGCCATGTGGAAGATAAATCATCACTTTTTTACTTCTTTTATTATGTTTAATGTGAATATATGTTATCATGATGGTCAAAATCATCAAAATTTATTATGTCTGTAGAGATATTATATTGAAAAACTAATACAAAATGGCCTATATGCACTCGTTTAGAATCTTTCATGTTATACCTTAAATTTTTATAATGTTCGATGTTTTCGCAGCTTATAACTTCGTTAATCTTTTTCAGAAGTTGTTCATAAAGAGTCTTGTCCTTCTTGGATAACTTTTTCATAATTTCCTGTAAATGCTCGCTTATCTTCCAATTATGCATATAACCCCTTTTAACTAGTGGCCTTTCTTAATTCATCCATGGAACTAAATTTAATGTATTTTCCTTTCCTTATTTTGGCTAATTTCTTTATGTATTCTGGTTTCAATTCTGGCTCTAGAATCTCTTGTTCAAATTTGTCAATCACAAAATTCATGGCATCAGATTTGTTTTTAAAGCCATATTTGCCTTTGACTATGGTTAGTATCCTGTCTTCATGTTCCCCTAAACTTACAATGGCCTGTGTCATATTGCCTCCTAATTATGTTTTATAATAAATCATAATAAACTATTATATAAGGATTTTGGTCATTTTGGCTCTGAAACGAAATCACGTTTTTGTACACAAATTCCAGTTTTTAAATGGACAATGGTTTATTGTATCCTTAATGAAATTTATGCCAAATTTAGTACATTCGTACATGCCTAGGGTTGGTATGAACATATGGGGTAGTAGTCATAAATCAGGCCCAAGCAATTTTTATGCAGAAACTTTAGCCTATATAGCCGAGCTGCTGCCTTGAGTCTTCCCGGGATTTTTGCTGCATCCCTGTGATCTCTTTGTTCTTCTGTATTATTGTCCTCAGCTTTGTCTCAAATTCCTGGGCAGTTTTCATCAAAGGTGTAAAGTCAACCTTCAACTTAAGGTACTTGTCAAGAACTTCTATTATCCTTGCAGCAGCCATGCTGTCAGCTATGTTAACATGGCTTTCAATGAATATGCATGACAATGGTGTTTTTGATTTTAACAATAAAGCCCCGCTTACGCCCATCACTATGCCTTCTTTCAGTGGATCCATGTTAAGCTTTGCAAATTTTTTCCTGCCTTCATTGATGTTGGTGTAAAAAAACATGCTTGTCTTCTCGGGGTTTGATGCCGCAATGCCTTCCAGGCTTATTAGCTCCTTGCATTTTAATTGCTTGCATAAATCCAGGAGTATGTCTGTTATCCTCCATTCAAAAGTATTAACGCCTGTCAAGGCATGCAAAATTACTATGTTGTATTTCGGATCATAGAATATGCTCAATGGCGGTATTACTTTGCTTTCATGTATGGCAGTTATTGGAATTTGCTCTTCCGATGAAATGTAGCCAATTTGCCTTGCATTAAGGTGCTTTATTAGAAATTGTGTTGCAATAGTTCCCACTAACCCAAATCCAGGAAATCCTTCTATGACAATCGGTGATTTCGGCCTTTCATTCAATATCAGCTTCATAAGTTATTATTTTTCTCCTCGGAGTTTATATATTTTTGTATGTAATTTTGCAATGGTAAATGTAAATACATGTTCTTAGAACTTTAGCATTAGTGAATTGATTGCTTAAAAATTGAAGTACCATACTAAAGGACAGGTATCTTTAGCGAGCAGCTATTTAGATAGTCTACTTTAGAATAGTCTACTTTGGAGTATACTAATATAAAAGCAAAACAAGAATTATATTTTTTCAGTTGTGTCTGGGTATTTCGTGTTTCATTTGAACATCATCATGGTCAGGCACTCAGGCCTTTTTCCTGAGCAGGAACAAGCTTGTTATTAAAATTGCAAATGGAACTATCGCAAAAATTGGAATGTTTCTCTGCTTGCTCTTTTCTTTTGAATTTTCTTGTATTTTTTGCAATGCCTTTTCATTGCTTTTTGGGCATGGCTTGCATGAGCCTCCGCAGTCTATGCCTGTTTCATCATGGTCTTTTTTGTTGTTGTTGCACCAAGGGCATAAATCTTTCTTGTCCTCTTTTGCATCAAGGTCAAGGAAAAAGCCAGGCTTGCCATCGTAAACTATGTTGAACCTTGCATTGTTTACCTTAATTTCAAGGCCATTGCACTTTTTTTCTGTCTTAATCTTTACTGGCTCTGGAGCCTGTTCTTCGCATGGAACCATTTTTAAGGCATTTTGAAGCAGGCTGATTTCTTCAAGAGCAAGGCCTTCGCTTTCAAAGCATTCTTTCTTTTGCTGGCTTATTTTTTTTCCGCCACTGCCCCCAGCGCCTCCCGAGCCGCCAGATTGTGTTGATGGGCTTTCAGATATGGTTGGCAGGCCTAGTATGGTTTTAACTTCTGGAGGTACTATTGGTTCAGGAGGAAGAACTTCAGGAGGAGTTTCTTGGCCGCAATTGTTTGTACATCCAGGAGTTTCAGTGCTTGTGCCCCCGCCAGAACTTCCTGTGCTGCTTTCTGATGCTATTTCAATTGTAGCCAGACCTGATGAGCTCAGGTTATGCGTAGATGTCTTAAGAGATCCTGTCAAGGGATTTGTTGCACTTATGGTGTAAAGTGTATGGTATACAGTAGAAGAGCCATCAGATTCATATTCAATCAACATTACTTCAGGTGTTAATCCTGTGCCTGTGCTCGAGGTTATTGCGCTCGCTATGTGCTTGCCTGACTTGTTTGTGAAAGATATGTTCAATTCTGAAAATCTTTTTCCATTGTCAGATGCATAGACCTTGAGGTACCAGAATACTTTCAGGACACTTGATGATATTGTTGCGGTAAAGCCTGTGCTGTTGATTATAATATTTGTTGAACCAGAGTCTCCTGCTGCCTTTGCAGAGTTAAGGCTGTTTCTTGTCATCGTGTTGTTCGTAAGGGTGTTGTTTGATGAAGAGTCTAGGAATATGCCATAGTATTCGCTGTATGTTAATGTGTTATTTGTTATGTTGTTGTCTGATGAATCAAGGATTACAATGTTTCCTTTCTTGTTTTCTGATGAAACCTCTACTGACAATGATGGGTTTAAGTAGCCTGACATCAAGGATATTGATGAGTTTGTCAATCCATTGTATGTATAGTTGTTGTAGCTGTTGGCTGTGAATATGTTTGCCTGGAAATAAGTGCAGTTTGTTTCATCGTTGAATGGTTCCAATGCTACGTCAGACAACCATGCAGCAATGCCATTGCAGCTTGTAGCTATGCTGTCATCAAAAAACAATGTAATATTCTTGTTTTGATAGGCAGCATCTGATGAATTTACTTTCACTAATGCTAAATGTATGTTAGCTGTGCCATTGACTAAAGCACTTACATCTGTTTTGTTATTAATCACGTCCACACTGTCCCCGTTTTGATAATTGTAACTGGAACCTGCACCACTGCCTGTAAAGTTGTATTCTGCACCTATTGCTGCATAAGTATATGGGGCAGCTGTTGCATAGAATGTAGCTGTTACTGCATCCATGCCCCCATTGAATGTAATGTTATTGTTTTCTATTCTTGTGTAATTCGTTGAATTAAGTCTTATGCCTGATAAAGTGTTGTTGTACAATGTGTTGTATAATATGGTGTTGTTCAGGGATTTAAGCAGGTAAATGCCGTAATTTGAGTTGTTGTATATGGTGTTGCCATGCAGGGATAAATTCTTTGAACTTGTTATGTTTATTCCAAAAGCTGTGTTGTTGTACAATGTGTTGTTCACTATAGTTGTGTTTTCGCTGCTGTACAATGAGATGCCACTTTGATATTTGTAAATTGTATGGTTGAATATAATTGAGTTGTTTGTGTTAACACCATATATTCCTGATCCTGTACCCTTCCCTCTGCTTAGGTTTATTATGTTGTTGTATACTGTTATGTTATTTCCTGATAGTACAATTCCATATGTTGTTGCATTGTTTATGATATTTCCTTCTATTGTTATGTTTCTGTTCTCTATTTCTCCATCTTTTGGATCTAGCAAAGATGCATAATTTGGGTGGGTTAAAGCAATGCCTACTGAGAAGTTGGTTATTTCATTGTAAGCTATGTAAGAGTTGTTTGTTAAAGTCAGCCATATTCCTGCTGTTCCAATGTTTCCTGATGCGCCTGCGTAAGATATAGTATTGTTGATTATTGTTACATTGTAGCCTTGCAAGCCCATTGTAGGGTTTGAATCCTTGCTTGTTATTATGTTTGATTTTATGTAATAATTATCCCCTGAATGGTTGTATAATCCGTAAGATGGGCCAGAGGTTATTCCATGTGTGCAGTTTGTAAGGGTGTTGTTCATGAACTCATTGTTGTAACCGCTTACAAGTATGCAGACATAGCTTGTTGAAGAAGGTTTTCCTATGTCTATGAATGTGTTGTTGTATATTTTTGAGTCATTAAGCCTTAATATGGCTAAGTCATCTTCATTTATTGCTGCATACTTGCTTATATTGATGAAGTTTTTCCTTATTGTTATGTTTATTGACGGCACTGCAGCAAACCTGAAGCCTTGTTCTATATTTCGCATTGTATTGTTTTCGAAGATGGTGTTGCTTACCTTGTCTAGTTTTATGCTGATGCCTGTGCCTCCTGAAACCGAGAGGTTTACGAAGGTATTGTTTGCAATTGTGCTGGCATTTACATCATAGAGGTACAATGGTCTTGGACCTGATATAGTAGATATGTTGAAGACATTGTCATGGATGTAGCTTTGGCTTGTGTTGGTGATTGTTATTACATTTGTATTCATATTTTCAAAATAGCAGTTCTTGATAGTGATGTTTGAGAGCTGGCCGCTTCCAGGGTTGCTGTTTATTATGGTGGATGTAGTACGGATGATGAGCCTTGTACTGTTGCACTCTAATGTTACTGAGGAGTTTGTTATGTTCATTATTGTATTTGACCCACTTAAGCCATATGTTCCAGAGCATAGCACAACAGATTTCTGCAATTGCTGGCCTGCAAGTGGAACCAAGCAGTTGCTATTTGAGAGAGGCAATGCATCATAGCTGCTGTCCATCCCTGTTACATAAGACATTTCTCCAATGCCATCGCCATTTTCATCATAGTATCCATAATTAGAATAGTAATTCCCGCCTATCATCGAGCCACCGATTATGTTGG
>JAGVXQ010000020.1 GCA_018303705.1 Candidatus Woesearchaeota archaeon | reverse complement strand
GTCATCATTACCTAGTTTAAGTTGATCCATTATTGTCTTTCTTTCTTCTTCATTTAGATCATCCCATACTTGTTGTTGGATGTTAAAATTTAAGATACTGTCTGTAGCTTTAGTTATAAGGTCATCATTACCTAGTTTAAGTTGATCCATTATTGTCTTTCTTTCTTCTTCATTTAGATCATCCCATACTTGTTGTTGGATGTTAAAATTTAAGCTACTATCTTTAGCTATTCCATTAACATTAGAAGTTGTTTTACCTGTTATTGAATCTATTGCAACAACCTTACCTAAAAGAGCACCATTGCCTTTACCTTCCACCGTACCACCAATGCCCTTGAATGTCTGGAACAGGTTCATGCCGCTTGTAAGCGGGTTGAGGCTGCTGAATGCACCGCTGAATATTGCAGTATAATCCCTTTCATCTTTCGTTTTTTTCATTTCACCAACCAACCCCTTTATTGCGCCTGTTCCTGCTATGGCCAAAAGAGATGCCCAACCCTTGTTTTGGTCAAGCCTCTTGAAGAAGCTAGGCTCTTTTGGGGAAGTTCCTGCTTTTGCAATTGCTGTTCTGCCAAGCATGTCCAATGTGAATTTCCTGTTGTTTTTTTCATCAATTACTTGTAGGCCTGTCAGAGTAACCTTGTCAAGGGTGTTGTATTTTGCTCCACAGTCACCTTGGCTTGCGCATAAATTATAGCCTGCGATTATCCAGTTTTCTTCAAGGCAGTGGCAGTTTTTTATGCACTTGTTTCTTATGCCTTGCAATGGGCGGTTTTCAAACATAACAAGACATTCACGGGATGCTGAGTTACAGACTGATTTTGCATCAAGATCAGGAGATTTGCCAACTATGTTTTGCTGTGCTTGCTTAGTTTGCTCTGGAATTTCCTTGCCAAGGTTTACTATCTCATTGTCTGGCCAGAATTTCAAGCCAGGAGGAACGAGAGGAGCGCAAATTCCAGGGGGGGTTGTTTCAATGTCTCCGGTTATGCCTATACCTTCAAGAGAAACTGTTACATTTACGATTCCTGCTTCAAGCCAGTAGCAATCTGAGTAAGCAACGTTTTCGCAGTCAGATTTCTTTGTGAACTTAGAGCATTGATCGAACCTGTTCTTCCTGCATGCAGCTTCAACGTAATCAGAGCCTTTTTGAAGATTGAAACTTGGCTGGGTTTCTAGAATTTCCTTGCTAAGAACTCCTTGTATGCATATCTGGCTCCTGAAGTCTTCACATGGCTCAACAAATTGCTCGCCTGCTATGCAAAGATTCCTGTAATGCCTTGCACCAGGCCTATCTCTTCCTAAGCCAGGGAATTTGTCATATACACACCAGGATTCTCCGTGCTTTTTGTTGCCGCCTGCATTAGGGCTTATGCTGTCATCATATACACTATAGCAATTCAAATCATTGCATGTCAAATCTCCGTATTTTGGCTTGATGTTATTTGCTGCTGGACCGCACAAAGTGCCTTGGGAATAATCACAGTTGCCGCATGTAAGGATACCAATAAACACGGCCCTGGTAACATGCTGTATGGTGCTGCTTTGCGCAGCCGCATTGAAGCCTGTCATTGCTGCATAATGTGTTCTTGTAAAAGCCTTGGTTGCCTATGAAAACTTCTTTTGCATTCTCGATGCTTTTTTGTTCTGATGTTTGTTCTGCAAAGCCAGTTATACTATCAATGCTTATTGAATTTGTTGTTGGAATTTTTTCCTCTGATTTTTTGTTTTCTTCTTGATCTTTGATTGGCTGATTTTGCTTTTTTTCTTGGATTGGCTGTGTTTGCGGAGCTGCTTGTTGTTGTGTTGGAGGGGCTGTTGTTCCCTTCAGATTTTCTGATGCAACGTTGCAAGAGTCTCTTGTTGTAAACATGCATGAGTCTTGGGTAACGCAGCAACCAACTTCCTTGCTTCTTGATTTTTCCAGGCATGATTTTTCTGTTGCAGTTCCTGAATCAAACAATACTTTTAAGTCTGGAAATTGGCTGCCATATTGCTTGCATTGCGTTTGGGTAACGAAGAATGCTTCTTCTCCAATCAGGCAACAGCCTTTTTGGCATGCAGCGATGTTGCATTCAGGAGATTCTATGAATGATGTAGCTTCTTTTGAGTCGCATACTGCCTTCGGGGTGTTCTTGTTGCACGAGCCATCACTTGATGAATAGCAGCATCCCAAAGAACAGAAGTTTGTCTGCTCGCATGTTGTGAAAGCCATCCTTGCTGATTTATCACAGCTGCCAGAATCAGTAAAAACACATTTTTCATTGTTTTTAGTGTTTTCACAGCAGGCCTTTTTTGATTCTGCCTCTGCAGCAGGAACATAAATAGAAAAAACAGAGAATATGATTAAAAATACAATCAAACTTGCTTTCAATCTTACAAAACTCATAGTTTTTAACCTGGTTCACCTTGCACTGCGAATTGGAACTGGTATGGGTTGTCAGATCTTTTTAATATGTAAATTTTGTCAGGATATGGGCGGTACTTGTAAATCTTGTAGTCTGCCTTTTTGGCTATCATGTAAAAAAGCTGGTCAAAATCCCCTGATGTTGTTTCTGCATCTATTATGTCATGAGCAGCGTTGTACAAATCGCCGAGAGGGATGTCAAATGTTTTTGTAAATTCACCTTTTTGAACCTTGTACTGACTGTCTTTTGACCTTATGACTATAGAATAAAGAACTGTTGCATCAATGTCCTTTATTTTTATTGTGGTCTTTACTTTTAGGTCATTTGGAACTTCTATTGTTATTGGCCTGCCTCTGCTGAATGACTTAATATTTGGCATGCATCCAAGAATTCTTGCCTTAAGGGCATCGTTTAGCTGGAATTCCATGTCTGAAACAAGAAGCATGCGGTTCCTGCATTGCTCGTCTTTCGGAATGTCATAGCAAAGGTAGCTTATCCTTGTGTCATTGTAGAGCCTGAATGTGTCATCATCTGGATTTAAGTAACCTCCTTGAAGGCCAAGCCTGATTATTGGCTCTTTGCCTACATCGCCTATGCATTCTATTATGCCATCACTTACTTCTGTTAGAATGTGGTTGAGGTTTTCCTGGTTTGGCTTGAAGAATATTGTTTGCCTGGCATAAAAGAACAATATCAAGAGAACAGCTATTATAATGCCGATTATGACAAACAAAGTTACTTGACCTCTTTTATTCATTGCAATCACGTTTTTAGTCTAATTCGTTGTTTAAATATTTTTGCACCAATTTCTCAAGGGTAGATTGTGAATAATGAACCTGTGTTGTTGAATGAATCTGAGCATATTATACTGTATTTGGTTTTTTCTATGGTCAAGGTGTGATCTTTGTCTTGACCATCCATCAATGTTCCTGAGCCAAAAGCAAAATCTTTATTTGAGTATTCGCATGCTGATGGCTCATCTGTTGATATGGTTAATGTGTTGTCCTGCTTGTAGACAAACATCAAATTCGGAGGGGTTATATCCCTTGTTACCTTGAAGGATATTGTTGCATCTGCTGAGTTGCCTATGCTGTCCTTGCAGCTTATTGGTATGCTGTAAGAGCCTATGCTTAACTGGGGCAGGTCTGTTGAATGCTCTGTTGAATCGGTCTGGTTGAATAGGTATGTTTTGCTGCTTAATGTGTATGAGCATTTGGCAATGCCATCGTTGGAACCGCCTTCTGTTGTTGCTTCGATGGTTATTGTGTTGAGGTCAAGCTCGCCTGAGGGTGATGTTGATGTTATCTTTAATTGAGGGGATCCTGTCAGTGTTAAAATATAGCTTTCTTTGTTTATGTTGTTGCTTAAATCAGAGCACTTGAAATAAAATATATTTGTGCCTTCATTTATTTTCAAGTTGGTGCTGCACGTGAATTTTGCTGATGGGCTGTTTATAGCAGAATCTGTGCTGCAGACCATGGGATTTTCCATTTGCTCGTATGTAGTTTCTTTATTTGAATATCTGCATCTTGATGGCTCGTTTATTGACAATGACAATGGGGTTGAGGTTCCGGAGATTACTGCGCTGTTCTTTATGCTTGAGCTTAGTATTATTGGCGGGGTTAAATCTTTGCCTCCCCTTGCTTTGAATTTTATCAGGTAATCTGCTTCATTTGCTATGTTGTTTGCGTCCTTGCATTTTATGTATATTTCGTTGAGCTTGTTTGGGATTGCTGACAATGTCAGCATATGCTTGTTGTCTATAAATACATCTCCGAAATCTGCAGGCATGCTGTCATATTTTATGTTTGGCTCCAATGCATACTTGCATGTGGCTGGCTCGTCTGTCAAGATGCCAAATGAAACCAATGCATAACCTTCTGGAGATGGAGTGATTTGGTATCCATTTTGGAATTCAGTTATCTTGAATCCTTTGGTTAATGCTTCTGGCCATGGCTTTATTTTTGGAGAGTTCACATCATTTATGTTGGTTGTTATGCAGCTTGTCCTGTTGCTTCCTTCGTTTTCAGGTATCCACTTGCAGTTTTGGCTAAGAGATTTGCATTTGTATTCAGAGCATGTGTCAAAATTAAGCTTTTCCATAATTTCCTTATTTGTGCATTTCTCACAGTCTTTGTTGCCATAAGGGGGCTGCCATGGAAGGCATGATATTGTTATGTCTATCTGGTCTGTTTCTGCTGTTAGCTGCAAGACTAATGTGAATGCTGCTACCACTAATGCAATTAGTATTCCAAACAATGGAACCCATGATACTGATGTTGCAGCTCCACTTGCTGCCCCGCCTGTTCCACTTATACCAGCTAACGCGCCTTCTCCACCAAGGGTAATTGCTGGCATTGATGCTGCCACAGTGGTTGTTGCTGTTGTAGTAACAGGCATCAATAATCCTACACCGCTTATTACTGTGCCTGCAATTCCACCTATTGATGTGACAAGCATGTTTGCCAGTCCATAAGGATTATCAGGGCTGCCCATGCCTTTGTAGCCGTTTAAATCGAAGTCTTTTGTTTGCAGTGGCTTTGCTTTTGTGTATGCATCCAAGCCACCTACCTCTTTTTCCCAATCCAGATTTATAAAATTATAGCTTAATCCATGTTTGTTTCCCTTGCAAGGGCCATCACTTGTTTCACACTTGAAAGCTAGCTTTGAAAACTTTCCTGCTATATTGTATTTAGTGCCACAATCACCTAAAGACTTGCAATATGACATTGCACTAAGAGCGAAGTCTTTTTTCAGGCAGATAGTGTTAACCTTTTTCCAATCATACCCTGTTAATAGATTCTTGTAGAAATAAGTGGTGCATGTTCTTTTTGCTGTCTCGCATGTTTTTACTGGATCTGCTGTTGCCTGCTCTGTTTTCTTTGCTTGTTCTATGTTTTCATCATTCCAGAATTTCAAGCCAGGAGGAACTATCGGAATACAGACGCCGTTGCCAGGGTCAGAGCTCTGATAATCTCCTGGCTGGCATGATGGCTCATTAGAGTTTAAGTCAGTGCATGCAGATGACAATTCTTTCTGTGCATCGCCACTTATTTTTTTTATGTTTTCATTATTGGCAGCACTCCAGAAACAGCTTTTCATTGGATCCTCACAGCATGTCCTGTCATACTGCATTGCTAATTTTATTTGGGCACTTGTTTTCTTGTCCTTTGCTGTGTTGCAGGTTGTTGCACAATCTTTCCACCTGTTAGATATGCATGCTGCTTCAAGTATGTTGAAGGTTTGCAGCTTGCCTGTTGCCTGCAAGCAGAATTCTTCTCGAAAATCCTTGCATGGCTCTATGAATTCCTCACCGGAAATGCAAAGGTGCCTGTAATGGCGAGAGCCAACTAAGTCCTGGCCAAAGCCAACAGCACCATCATATTCACACCAGGATTCGCCGTTTCTTCTCGGGACTCCATCATAGCCAACTATGTCGTTGCCATTTATTGCTTTTTTGTCAAAAGTAGTTTTGCAATCTAAGCTTTCACATTTCAATGTATCTTTGCTGCAGAGATTATTATTTGAAAAGTCGCAGTCCTGGGCGATGCCTTCGCGGTTGTTGCATGAATCATACCAGTAAACATCGCCATCATAACATCCCTTATGGTGCTTGGCCTTGCAGCCGCACAATGGAACCTGGCTGCAGTATTTCCCTGTTTCAAAAATTGTTCCAATATAGTTTTGCTGCTGGTTTGATTGCTGTGAATTCTGCTGGTTAACTAATGGGCTTACTGCATTACCTGTTGCAGATGCTTGCTGAGAGTTTTCAGATTGCTGCCAGGGGCTTTGCACAAGGCTCTGTTCTGGTGGCATGGAACCTTCAGTGCAGCTTAGCCTGTCGGTGTAAATGCATTCTGATTCCTGGACACAGCAGCCTCGCTCCTTGTTTTGAAGTTGTGAGATGCAAGTGAATTCGTCTGTTATGTCCGGGTTAAATTCCATCTTTAGATTCTTGTACAAATTGCTTTTTTCCTGGCATTGTTGCTTTGTTGCCATGAAATAATTATCTCCGAGAATGCAGCAGCCTTTATTGCATAGCTGTATGGAGCTGCAGGATATGCCTTTGTTGAACAATCCTGATTTTGATTCACATGTTGATTTTGATGCGGAGTTTGAGCACGTGCCATCATCATTGAAACAACAACCTGTTTCGCAAAAAGATGATTCAGAACATTCTTCATTAGATGACTTGAATCGCCTGTCACAATTTTCTGATGATGTATAGACACAACTTTCTCCGGATTTTGTCTTTTCACAGCATGATTGTTCTGATGGTTGCTGTGCTGATACGTTCAACGAGCTGATAAAAAAGATTGACATTACTACAAGAATAATTTCAAAAAATGCTTTAGTTTTTATAAGACTCGCCAAATATTCTCAACCTCTTTTTATGTCTGCTTATTTGTAAGCTATCTTTATGTCATCGCTCTTAACTGTTTTTCTGCCTGAATGATGGGCTAACCTAACCGCTTTTTGGCCTATTTGCTCTCCGATTTCCTCTAAAATGTCTCTCAGGGCTTCTTTTGCAGAATTGCCAACTCTTGGTGCATTAGCCCTTGTTTTAAGCAATGATTCCATTGCAGCCAGTGGTAAAATGTGTTTTGCCATGTTTCCTCCTTAAAATGGGTTTATTGTTGTGTTATTTGGCGATTTATAATCTTTTCTGCGTTTTTTTTACTTTTGCGAAATAATTTCCAGACATCACACAAAGCCATATTTTGCGTACATTGTTACCTTAGCGGTTGGTAAAAAGAGTTAAAAGGATTATCTTCTCTCAATTTATATGCAAAAAGAAGCTACATTTAAAATAGTAAAAGACTTGCCGTTTGATACCAAGAAAGTAATCTATAAAGAGAATGGTACCGAATTATATATTTTTAGACCTTCTACTCTATCGGCTAGGTTTAAGGATTATGACAAGACTAAAAACTTCCAGATATGGCTTAAAGAAGGCGAAAGGGAATTTAGACCAAATCACCTAAGGCTAATAATTGATTTAAACCTAAGAACTAGGAGCAGACCTGATCTAAAGGAAAAAATGCTATTAGCATTTGACAATATATTCTATGGTGCTGATCCTGATTTAGAATTAAAAGAGCTTGAAAAACAGAAGTTTGATCATTATCTGAATCCAATCAAGATTATAGGTTATATGGCACAGTTGCTAATCATAGAGCAAGAGCACAATTATAACAAAGAAAGTAACTTTGAGCCACCTACATTGTTTTTGCAAGGCTGGATTAGGGGAGATATAGACAGTCCTAAGGAAATAGATAATATCTGTATGAGTGTATGCAGTAGACAGCCACCAAAAGCAGATTATGTTACAAAAGAAAACAAGAAAAGCAAAAAATATGTTAAAAATCTAAAAGCCCTTTGGTATTTACAGGATAATTAGTAACAACAATCTCATTTATTTTGCCTCTTTTAGTAGCAT
>JAGVXQ010000019.1 GCA_018303705.1 Candidatus Woesearchaeota archaeon | reverse complement strand
TGGTTGGTTTCTGCTCTGCCTTTACAGCTGTTATCAAGGATTCCAGTACCATTGTTAATATTTCTTTTATTTATGTATAAATAGGTTGCGTATTAACTATTGGATAACAAAATTATGCCTATAATTATTATTGCCATGCTAAGCCACCTTAATGAAGGAATTTTTTCCTTGAAAAAAAGCGTAGAAAATATTGCTATGAGTATGTAAGATGAGCTAACTAAGGGATATGCCAGGCTCAATGGCATTTTGTTCAATACTATGAGCCAGACAATTGCGCTGATTCCATAGCTCATGAACCCAAGAACAACGAACTTGTTTGTGATTATCTTCTTGATTGAAACTAATGGCTCCTTGGTTAAGTAAAGCTTTCCTGACTTGTTCATGCCATGCTTTATCAGAAGCTGGCCTGCTACCGAAAAAATTATGCTTGTGAACAACAATATTAGTGACATTTTTAGCTCTTCGACATCAAAAAAACTCCGCAACTTATCACTGCGATGCTTGTCCATTTAAGCAATGATGAATGCTCGCTGAATATTATTACTGAGAGTATTGCTGTTATAACATAGCCTGCTGAGACAAATGGGTATGCATAGCTGAGGTCTGTTTTTGACAATGTAGCTATCCAGATTATAGAGCTCAAGGCTATCAAAATAAAACCAATTATTACGAATGGGCTCGAGAATGCACTTATGAAGAAGGCTTTCAGGTTGACATGCGAAAAGACCAGGTTTTTCACGCCGGTTTTCAATGAAAGCTCTGCGATTACAACCAATATTACTGACAAAAAAATTTGCTTTAAGTGGGGCATGTGGCTTGATATTTAGTTAGATTTAAATATGTTTCCTTAGATTAGTGGTTTATGGCAAGGTTTGCATTGAGGCTTATTGAAAAGATAGACGAAACACATGATACAAAGACATTTAGGTTTGCGCTAAATGGGCATAATCTTGATTTTTTGCCTGGGCATTTCATCATGGCCAATAAAATGATAGATGGGAAGCTAGTGAGGAGAGCGTATTCAATATCATCATCTCCATTGAACAAGAAAAGCATAGACCTTACAATAAAGAGAGTTGAAAATGGGATTTTTTCGAATTACATGTATGACAATGCCAATGTTGGGGATTCGATTGACATGGATGGGCCATATGGCAAGTTCATTTATAACGATGGCAGCAATGGTGTTGTGCTTATAAGCGCGGGGTGCGGGATAGCGCCGTTGATGAGCATGGCAAGGTATATTATTGAAAAGGGGATTAATGTCAATGTTATTATGCTGCACAGCTGCAAGACGCCAAATGACATGCTTTTCAGGGAAGAGATGCTAAGAATACAGGAAAACAACGAGAATTTCAAGTATATTGTGACCATAACAAGGCCAACTGGATTTGATTGGAATGGAAAGACAGGAAGGATAAATGAAGAGCTGCTAAGAAGCATAATAAAGGGAGGGGAGAGGTTTTTTGTTTCAGGGCGTGTTGAATTCGGGCATAGCATAGTTAGCATGCTAAGAAACCTTGGAGTAAAGGATGAAAATATAAAAGAGGAATTGTTCTGATTTCATGCACGGTTAAGCTTCTATCAACAAACTTGGGCTATTCGCCCCACATGGAATAAATAGCTTTATATATTATTTCCAAATTCAAGGTTTATGGTGTCCAAGAAGATTATAATATCTGCAATCATAATAATAGGAGGGTTAATCATTATAGGTGCGGTGTATAATATGGAAAAAAAAGAGGGTTCATCAAATAATAAAAGTATTTTGTTAAAGACAACTGTGGGGGACATAGAGATAGAGCTTTATGAAAACATGCCAATAACAACAAGCAATTTCGAAAAGCTTGTTAAATCTGGTTTCTATGATGGAATTATATTTCATAGGGTAATTAACGATTTCATGGTACAGGGTGGAGACCCAACAGGGACTGGAAAGGGTGGGCCAGGGTATACGATAAAGGATGAGTTTACAAATAACAATGCAAATAATCGCGGCACAATAGCGATGGCGAATGCTGGTCCGAATACAGGTGGAAGCCAATTCTTCATAAACCTTGTTGATAACAACTATCTTGACGGCAAGCATCCTGTTTTTGGTAGGGTCGCAAGAGGCATGGATGTTGTAGACAAGATAGGAAATGTTGAAACTGATGCAAATGACAGGCCATTAGAAGATATCAGGATAATAAAAGCCGAGATTCTGCGAGATAGACACAAGGCATCCTTAGATCGCTAAGAAAAACTTTAAATATAAACTGAGGATAGTAATATTATGAATTTTGAGAAGATATGCAAAAACATAAAAGAGCTGAAGATACAGGGTGCTGAGAATGTAGCTAGGCATGGAATAAAAGCGTTCATGATGAGGCATGACAGGAATTCTGCAAAGAGGCTTTTGAGCCTGAGAGCAACAGAGCCATTGCTTAAGAATGCAATAAAATTTTCTAGGAAAGACCCAAGAGGGCTTGGAAAGGTTGCGCTAAGGCATTTTGATGAGGCACAACTAAAGATAGCAAAAATCGGGTCTGGCTTGATAAGGAATAATTCTGTTGTGTATACGCATTGCCATTCATCGAGCGTGGTTGATGTTTTAAAAGAAGCTAAAAAAACAAAGAAGTTTATTGTTTGCAATACAGAGACAAGGCCAAGGTATCAAGGAAGGATGACAGCAACAGAGTTGGCCAAAGCAGGAATAAAAGTAAGGCATTTTGTTGATTCTGGCGCAGGATATGCGTTAAGGGAAGCTGATATGATGGTGATAGGCGCTGATTCAATAACAAACAAGCATGTGATAAACAAGATTGGCTCCGGAATATTCGCGAAGATTGCTAGGTCCTATGGGGTTCCTGTTTATGTTTGCGCTGACTCATGGAAGTATGACGATGTCGAGACTAAAATAGAAGAAAGGCATGGAAAAGAGATTTGGAATACCAAGATAAACAAGATCAAAGTAAAAAATTATGCATTTGAAGCCATCGACATGGAAAATATTACAAAAATAATATCCGAGATAGGCATATATAGCCCAAGAGAATTTATAAAGCAGGTGAAGGTTCATTATCCTTGGATCCAAGGAGAGGTGATGGGGGGATTAGATCGCTAAGAAACAATCCCCCTTCTTTTTTAATCGGTGGAATAAATGGACAAGGATTTGATATGCTTTGATCTTGACAACACTTTGATAAGCTCGAACAAGGCGCATGTAATGGCCTTTGAGCTGGCGTTCAAGAAAAATAATCTGAAGAAAATAAATGCAAAGAAAATAGAGCCGTTGCTTAATGGAAGGCATGCGCATGACATTGTGAAAATGCTTTTTCCTAAATTGAGAAGCGACGCAATAAACAATGTAGTAAATGACCATCACCATTTTCTTAGGTTAACGGCAAAACATGCAAGGCAGATAGGCCATGCCGATAAAACCTTAAGGTTGCTAAGGAAGAAATACAAGATTGCATTGGTGTCGAATTGCATTCACAAAGAAATAAATTTTTTGCTTAAAAGTGCCAACATAAGAAGAAATGCATTTGATTACATAATAGGCAAGGAAGATGTCGAGCACAGCAAGCCATATCCAGATGAAATATTCAAGGCAGAGCATTTGTCGCACATCAAAGCAAAGTTCATGGTTGGAGACAGCGTATATGACATAATGGCTGCGAAAAAAGCAAAGGTGGGGGCAATATCTGTGTTGACAGGGCTTGCAAAGATTAAGGAGATATTGAAATACAAGCCTATTTCATAGCAAATGATGTCAATGAGCTGCCAAGAATGTTGTTAAGATGATTATAGTTTTCTTAAATTCTCTGGAACCCATCTGTAGGAATCCCTTATCTTGCCCATATTCCTTAATGTAACATCTCCTGGATCCTTGCCCAAAATCCCTGCAACACTCTTCAAGAAATCTATGTATGTGCTGCTGACATCGAAAGATTGCACAACAGGCAGGTAAGCCATGTTTCCCTGGTCATCTTTTTCAGTTTTGTATTTTGCAGGGAAGAATTTTGTATCATCCATAGTTATAATGCCATCTGTTTTAACTGGAATTACAATGCCACTTTCAACCAGCAAATGATAGGCAGGGTTCATGGCTTTTTTTGTGCGTTCCATTTTAGGGTCGATTATTCCTATACTGTTGTAGATTATTGAGTTCAGTATGGAATCCCTGAAATCCATTACTTGCTTCAGCTTAAAGTCTGTGTCTAAGCCATATGTTTCAACGGTTTTTTTGTTGGCATAGTTAATCCTGGCTGCTTCGAATTGCTTGTAGACCCTTTGAATAGAATTACCGCTTACTACTTCGTCCAGAGAAAGAAACTGGCCACCATTCGGGGCATATGCATCAATTAGGTTAAAGAATACGCTCCTTAAAACTTCCCTTACCCGATATACTTTATTTGAAGCAGGAACATACTCAACCTTCTCGTTTGGAAATTCTTCATCAACTATGTTTAATATGTCTATAAAAGGCACTGCGCCAAACATCGGGGCTAGAATGCAATTAGGATTCTTGCTTTTTATCATGCCTGAAACATTTTCAAAAACCCTGACAAAAGACTCCAGTGTCTTGCAGCTGTTCGTATTCATGCCATTGATGGAGGTTTTATGTTTATAAACCTTTTTATTGTTGCCACTATTGGGTTATTATTTCATACGCAAAGGCTAATAAATACCGTGATATTTGTGTAAATAGGGTGATTTGAATTACACAGTATCTTGATTTCGTAGACTTAAAGTACAAGCCTGGAAAGGATGACTTGATATGCTTGTTTTATTTTGAGCCTGCTAAAGGCATTTCAGTGAAAGAGGCTGTTGGAAGGGTTGCTTCTGAGAGCTCGAATGGAACGTGGACAAGCCTAAGCACATTAAAGGAACATATAAGGAAAATAAGGGCAAGGGCATTTGAAATAAAAGGAAATTATGTAAAAATCGCTTATCCTATAGAACTGTTTGAATTTGGGAACGTGCCACAATTGATGAGTTCTGTTGCTGGAAATATATTCGGGATGAAAGCTATAAAAAATTTAAAGCTCTTGGATATAATGTTTCCAAAAGCTTATATCAAAAGCTTTGATGGGCCTGGCTTCGGCGTACATGGGGTCAGGAAATTTATGAAAATAAAAGATAGGCCATTAACATGCACTGTGCCAAAGCCAAAAGTTGGAATGACTACTGTAGAGCATGCAAAAGTTGGCATGGATGCATGGCTGGGTGGAGTTGATTTCTTAAAGGATGATGAAAATTTATCGGACCAAAAGTTTAATAGGTTTTACAAGAGAGCTGAATTATGCTTTAAGGTAAGGGATATGGTTGAAAAGAAAACAGGTGAGAGAAAAAGCTATTTCATAAACGTGACTGCAGAAACGAAAGAGATGCTAAAGAGAGCAAAGTTTGTTGCAGACTTAAACGGCGAATATGTAATGATAGACTTTTTAACTGCGGGCTTTGCAGGGTTTCAAAGCTTAAGGGATTTCTGCCATGACAACAAGATTGCAATACATGTGCATAGGGCCATGCACGCTGCATTTGACAGGAACCCAAAACATGGAGTATCAATGTTAGTATTGGCCAAGCTTGTAAGGCTAATAGGCGGGGATAATATGCATATAGGGACTGCTGTAGGAAAACTAGTTGGAAGCAGGGAAGATGTTATGCTATATAGAGATAGCATATCTAATAGCAAGATATCTGGAGGCAAGGAGAACCTTTACCAGGATTGGCAGGGCTTGAAAGATACAATACCTGTTTCATCAGGGGGATTGCATCCAGGGTTGGTGCCAAATATAATCGGACTTCTTGGAAATGATTGCGTTCTTCAACTTGGTGGGGGAATACATGGGCATCCAAATGGCACAATATCAGGGGCAATGGCATTTAGGCAGGCTCTTGACGCCACTCTAAAAGGGATCGATTTAGGGGATTATGCTGTTGAACATAAAGAGCTTAGAGATGCGCTAAGGATGTGGGGATATTCAAGGCCAGTGTAACTGTGAATATGTACAATAACGCTTAAATGTATGCATTCTTAAAGGAATTTAGTGCTAGAAACCTGAGGTTGTTTGGCATCAAAAATGGTGAGCAAAATTGGCTAAAAAAAGCAGGCATGTTCTTGCTGCAGGCATGGTGTGTATACTTGGATACATAGGAATTGATCATTATGTTAGCCATTTGATATCTAGTAGGCATAGCGAAGTAAGAAAAAGTACTATGTTTTATGGTAAAAATGATAAAGATAGAATAAATATTTCACATATTATTTCTGATGAATTTTCACTTCTGGAGAAGATAAACTATTTGATAAGCATAGGCAGGATAGAATCAAATTTTACTAGGAATCTTGATAGGTTCATAAATAGCCTTGAAAAAGACAGCCAACTTGCAGATTTGTTAACAGTGCTTTCGAACAGAGAACAAGAATATTATGGTGGTGTGGAATTTGATAGCGGGAATTTTAGGATTTTGCAAGGCAATGATGTGCTTGGCAGCAACAACAGCTTTGCAGGGCTGAAGGTTTATCCAAAGAACAGTGATGTTTCATTTGAAGATGACAGGCAGGAAAGCATTATTACCGGGCCTAGAGTAAGCATAAAAAGAGAAAACCATGAATTATATTTTTATGCAATGTCAAATGGCTTGCTAAGAAGGACTTTTTCTGTCAGAGCAAAATAGCTAATTGTTGCAAAGCAATAGGAGGAAAGAGGTGTTTTCATGAGCTGTTAATGAATGAGGGGAATTTTTTTTCATGTGTATGAAGGTGCCTGGCAGCATAGAGATGTCTTTGCCATTGAGGTTGAATATGCCATTCCCTTCAAGAACGTAAACAATGCCTTCCTTGGTTGAAGTATGCTCTGACATTTCAGTGTTTTTTGCCATGCAGAACAAGGTTGCGTTCATTTTCTTGCTTTTTACAATTTCCTTGCTAAGTATTCCATTTTTAGAGTACTCGATCAGTTCCTTGATATACTTGCTGCTTTCATCCATCATTTTTGCAATTTTTTTACGAATGACAAATAAGATGTTTTGTTTTTCGAGATCTTTTTGTTAATGTCATTGAATTTCTTTAGCATTAATTCTTTTGCTGCTTTTGACAGGGCTTCATCTGCCATAGGATAAAGTATGTTATCTTCCTTGAATATGTGCTCGCGGAGAAGCTCTGCGTAACTTCTTGCGTTTTCAATTAATTTTTGCTTATTGTTTTCTTTTAAACCAGATTCCATGGCCTTTACAAAACCCCTTCCGATGTCGTGCTCGTGCCTCATTTGGTGCGTAGGGTTGCAATGCATTTGCACAGTATCCTTACAAAGTTCAACAAAAAGTAGATCCTCCTCCTTTGCATGGTGGAACTTATCCGCATAACCCCTTATGAAGCCAATAGCTTTTTCAAAGAATTCCTTGTTAATCTTGTTGCTTGATTCGAGATTGTTTACTTCACTGATTAGAGAGTCGATTACTTTTAATATGTTTTTGTGCTCTTCAGACAGCATTGTTGTAGGGCTTTTGTTTGGCATTAGTTTGTATAATCATCTTGTTTTTTTAAACCTTGCTTTTTTGTAGGAGTAGCTATAGAAACTTTTATAAATGGGTGATAGGAGAAAAAATGACATGGCAAAGAACTATGGTGAATATTCTGAGGATGATGTTGAAGATTCTGTTTCTGATGAGAATGAAGAGGACTTGTATTCTGAAGATGGCAGGGAGGATGCCATTGAAGATGATGAAGTTGATGAACTAGAAGAAGGTTTCATGAAGGGCTATGAGGGTGGAGACAAGCTTGCAAAATGTGCATTGTGCAAGAAGCCACTTGGCAAGAATTATGTTGAGGAAGAGATACGTGGGGAAATGTACAGGTTCTGTTCAGAAGACCATGCTGATGCCTACATGAGAAAGGTTGCAGACAGCGAATAGCAAGATTAATTATGTTTTCTTATCAATATTAGGAAGATTATAAACAGAATTAGGATGAATGCCAGGGCAATTGCCATGGATGCAGATTTTTCTTTAGTTATTTGAGATGGATTTTCTTTTGTTATCCTGATGTTTTTTGCTTTTTGAGTTATAATTTCTTGCTTAGCAGATTCATTTCCTTCTTCGTTTGCTGTAATTTCTGAAGCTGCTTTAGATGAGCATAGGTCGTTTGAACAATCGCTTGAGCAGACGCAATTGGGGCACTTGTAAGATATTTTTAATCTTGCTGATGTTTCATTGGCTTTCCTCAAGGACAAGCCTACTTTGTTAAGGGTCTTGTCGCTAGACAGTATTGCCTTTTCGTTGTTTACACAGACCAACACTGATTTTTCGTCATCACTTATGCCTAACAGTGTTATGTTCTTGTCCTTTATCAGAAAGCTTTCGTTCTGATCTAATGACACGAATTCTGTTGCTGCATATGCCTGGGAAAGCAATGCAAGGAGAACAATGACCACCAACATTTTTTTCATGGTATAATTTAATGGAGATTTTTATATAAAATTTGTGTTATCCTTTGATGTATACAAGAATGATTGGCTAGTATATGCTGCAGCATGAATAAATTTAAAATATGGATTGTATATCATTAATCTTGGCATGAGTAGAGGTGGTTTTGAGACTTATAGCAGTGATGATTATTCTAAGAATTTCAGACAGAAAAGGTTTAATGATTTTATAATAGACAATAGGGTAGTAGGGTTCTATGACGAGCCTATTAAGCTTAAGTCCGGCAGGCTTTCACATTGGTATGTCAATTGGAGGGGTGTATCCCAAGACGTTTACATGCTTGATGAAGCTACGGATCAGGTAGTTGGCAAAATACTTGACAGTGGCGTGGAATTTGATTGTGTTTATGGTGTTCCTGAGGGGGCTACCAAACTTGCTTTGCTGACACAATACAAGCTGGCGAGGTGCTCAGGAAGCTATGGACATGGAAGCCATGTAATGGCAATGGGCAGGGGCAATGTCAAGGAACATGGAAAGCCAGAAGACAGACATTTCTTGGGAAAGCCAAGGGGAAAGACACTTGTGCTTGAGGATGTTACGACTACAGGAAATTCTTTGTTCGAAACAGTCTGGCTTCTTAGGGGAATGAATGTAAATGTGGCAATGGCATTAAGCCTGACTGATCGCATGGAACTTAGGGATGATGGCAAGATTGTAAGTGATTTTATGAAGGAGAATGGGATAAATTACTGTAGAATGAGCAGCGCGCTTGAACTTTTGCCAATGGCATATGCAAGATTAAAGCCAAATAGAGACATTGTTAGGGCTGTTGAAAGGGAATTTGAGAATCATGGCTTGGATATGGTTCTTCTTTAAAAACTTCCATAGTTAGTTTTATATATCTGCAAGATTTAAGATAATTAGAAATGAAGGAGACAATAGAAAGGAGAACAAAGTACTTGTATTTAGCTGCATTTTTTTTCTTAATATACTTGTCTTTTTTGCTTGTCAAGCCTTTTATACTTGCAATATTGGCTAGCTTTGTGGTAGTTTACCTGATGTATCCATTTTACAAAAGGCTGAATTATGTCATTAGGAGTGATGGCTTGTGCGCGTTTGTTGCAATTATTATCATGTTTATTGTTATTTTCATACCTATATTTTTCATAGCACAGGTCATGATAGGGCAAGCTACTACACTTTACCATAATGTGCAGAACTTTGATTTAAGCGAGGCCAATGCATTTGTTAACAAGTATCTGGGATTGAACGTAAACCTGAATGAATATGCAAAAGAGTCTGCCGGAAAGATAGCAATCATACTTATGAGGGACATTTCGGAGTTTGCATTGTCTTTGCCAAAGAAGTTTGTGGTGCTTTTCATTTCACTATTTTTCATGTATTATTTGCTTAAAGAGGGTGATGAGATAAATGCTAAGCTAAAGAAATACTTGCCTTTGAAGGAAGAGTACAAGGATGAGCTTGTTGAGAGGCTAAAGGACGTAACATATGCAACAATATATGGGGTCATAGCAACAGCAATTGTACAGGGCATAGCAAGCTCAATAGGGTTCTTCATATTTGATGTAAGCTCGCCATTGTTATTTGGCATGATAGCCACTATAACTGCCATGTTGCCTTTTGGAGCAGCAATAGTATGGCTGCCAACTGCAACTGCATTAATCAAACTCTTGAACGGTGATCTATTCAATGGCATTGGCTTATTGGTTTATGGCGTACTTGTGATAAGCCTTGTTGACAATTTTATAAGGCCGATGATAATAAGCAGAAAATCCAGGGTACACCCATTAGTTATAATATTGGGTGTTTTTGGGGGGCTAAGCTTGTTCGGCTTTATGGGCATATTGGTTGGACCATTGATATTGGCTGTATTGATAGCATTTTTGGATTTTTATGTGAAGGAATATGAGGCTTAAAGTAAAAGACGTTAAACTGAGCACAGGTGGACCTTATGTAGCCATACTTAATACAGAGGATGCCGAGAAACTTGACTTAAATCCGTTGGATAGGGTTAGGCTTACAACAGATGGCAGAGAGCTAGTAGTTTTTTTAGATATATCGAAGAAAGGAATAAAGCCAGGGCAAATAGGATTGTTTGAAGAAGTATTGAAGGCATTGAAGCTGAAGAACAATAATCTGATAAATGTTTACCACCAAAAGAAGCCAGAATCAATTTACCTTATAAGAAAGAAACTTTCAGGGGACAAGCTGAATGGAAAGGAGATTGAGGAAATAGTTAAAGATGTTGTTGTAAACAAGCTGAGTGCTGTTGACCTGACATATTTTGTTTCTGCATGCTATACAAGAGAATTAGATGACAATGAGGTTTTGGCTTTGATAAATGCAATGGTAAGATATGGGGGGAGTCTTGGAATAAAGCAAAAAATGATATTAGACAAGCATTGTATAGGGGGGGTGGCGAACAACAGGACTACAATGCTTG
>JAGVXQ010000035.1 GCA_018303705.1 Candidatus Woesearchaeota archaeon | reverse complement strand
TGACCTTCAGCTTTATTGTGTTCGCTTTTTGCTCCAATGACAGGTGCTCTTTCTTAAGCTTCTCTACTGCCCTGGTTTCATTCGAGATAGAGCTTCTTACCCTGCCCAGCCTCATTATCTCAGGCAGTATTATCTCCCTATTTATGTCATCCTTAATTGGAACCTTTGTGTTTACTATTCCCTCAAGCTCGTCTACCCTTGCCTTCCTAAGCCTTTCATAAAGCATCAGCCCGTACATCATCATCAAAGATATTATAATGAACTGCAGCAGAACAACAGCAAACATCATCTCTTTCATGTATGAATCCATGAATCCAAATGCCCTTCCAAGAAAAGGAATTGCTAAGAATAACATTATCAGTAACATCTTCCTTGACTTTACATTATACTTCTCATTCCCGAGCCCTGTCCATAGAAATATGATTGCAATGAATAGTATAACAGTAAAGAATCCCTGGAATATTAGTATTGAACTCAACCCCATTTTTTAAAACCCTAATTATTTAGCCCTTGAAAATATAAAAGTATTTTGTTATACGGATTTGGTGAAATAAAAATTCCTGGTATATATCTATTAGTCTACTGGAATCTCTACTTGCTTTTGTATATACTGCAGGATTAAACTGTCATTCCATTGGAAGACCTCAGACTGCTGTGTGCTTGTAACACCATATTGTCTATGGGGTTGCCCGGATTTGAACCGGGATCACAGCCTTTTTCTACGAGATTACCCGAAGGCTGAAGCTTACCAAGTTGGCCCACAACCCCTACTTAATGAATTTTATTTTCTTAATCTTGTAATTATCTATTTCTATTATTGCTGCCTTCCCATCATAAGCTGCCCCTGGATTTAACATCATAGTCTTTCCAAGCTTCTTCTTTCCCTGGTATTCATGCATATGCCCGCCTATTGCAATCAAAGGCTTATGCTTTTTGATGTATTTCAGAATATATTTGTCGCCAACATGCTTTCCACTCAACGGGCTTAATTTGTTCTTGATCTTGTCAAAATACCCATATGGCATGTCATGTGCTAAGAATATGGTTCTCTCAGGATATTTTATCTCCCCAAACAATTTCTTAAGAGCATTGTTCCATCTTTTGTTTACATTTTTTATTTCTGATTTCTTGCAAGAATTATATTTCACAATTCCTTTCAATGTTGCAGACCTATACCCTGAAAACCCAGCTATTTGCAGATCATTAAATCTTTTCACAATACGCCTTAAAAGAAATATTCTTGCTTTCTTGCACATATGCTCGAAACCATGCATTCCAAGTTTGTTGGCTTCATTATCCAAAAAATCGCAGTTGCCATAAACGGTTACAACAGGTCTTTTTAACAATTCCAACTGCCTCATCGGAACTTCCATGGAATCAATGGCATTTTTCAAAAGAAACATGTACTTTTTTTTCCCAATTATTTTCTCAAGGTCAATGTCTTCCTTGCCAAGTTCGTTCCAATGCTTGAACACAAGGTCTCTTAGATCAAATGTGTCAGCAAAATCGCCTGCGCTTACAATCAAGTCAGCGTTCTCCTTTTTTATTCTATCCATGAGCTTCTTTGGAAATTTTCCATGGAAATCGCCTACAGCTATTATCTTCATCTCATTCATTATCCAGCATGCTTGCTTTATATTCTTTTTCAAAACTTAATCTGCACAAGACTTAAAAACCATTAAAACACAAAAAATTAGTAGGAAAGCAGCTAACTGCGGCATTCAATTGCTGAGGAAAGTCCGTCCGCTAACCTGAATAAGGTTCATAAAATGGGTTGCTTCTGAAAGGAAGTTCCAGAAATGGAAGGCAACCACTCAGAAACGATACTGCCTCAATGCCGAAATGATGGCAACGCCTGATCATGGCATGAGTGCTGGTGAAACGGTGAGTCCCGACCAGCGCAAGTCTAAAAAGACGCTTAGTCGAATGTTAGCATGGTTCTTCCGCTAGTGTTGTTCACTGAAACAATGCAAGGGAACCAACAAAAGACGGCTTAAGCTTTCCTACATCTTTATGATTAGGAAAATTATTCTTAGCTACATAACTTTGCAGCCAGTAGCCTCTGACAATGCCTCAAAGCTCTGGACAGTTTCGTACCACTTGCCATTAATCACCCATGTTGGCCTCGTCTTTATTCCCTGAAGCTCTTTTTCATCATGGTAATTGATGTACTTGAATGACTTGCCAAACATTGCTGCCTGCGCTTGTGTATATTTGCACCATTTTATTGCACCATACATCACAGCACCTTTTTCAGTCAGGCATTTTGCAAAGTCATCGTAATACGAAGGCTTGAAATAATAAAACACGAAACTTCCTGCAATAACCAAAAACATTATTCCAACAGCAGAGTAAACAGCAAGCATAGTTTTTCTTTTCTTTTGCTTTTTCTCCTCATCAAACTGCTTGAACATCTCTTCTCTCTGCTTGTTGTAAGCCTCCTGCTCAGCATGGCTTGTTTGTTTGAATGCCATTCTCTAAAAAATATTTAACCTCCACATCCTCCGCCAATCGGCCCAGTCGGCGACGGGCTTCCCCCTCCAGTCGTGCAGCCTACGATAAAAGAAGCCAATACTATCAACAAGGCTAGCATAATCTTGTATTTATTTGTCATATACCAGTGTTTTATGTCCATTTTCACACCCCCATTACAAAAAACTTAACGTTCTACATATTTAAACATAACTGTCATTTATTAATTTGCATCAAGCCCTAAAATTGTTCAAAAACTCTTCTTCGATGAAATTAAGCTTCCCCGGAACAACAAAGCATTGTGGCTTCTTTCCAGATTCCACTTTTAGCAATTCTTCTGCATTGCCAGCGTATATCTCCTTTTCCTCAGATCCAATGCTAAAAAAAACCACACATAGCCTATCATCATTAAACACATTCTCTTTTCTTTTTGACTCTACTCTCAAAAAATATTTTATTGCATCCTTGGTTTCCATATACCTTCCGTCTTTTAAGTCAAGTAACACTAGAGTATGCATGCCTCCATTTGTTTTCAAAACATCATAAGGGGTCTCTATGTTCTCGTTTTCAAAGGGTATTGATGTCACATTTCCAAACTTGTACAATGACAACCCAGACTCAGCAACAG
The DNA here is from genome assembly GCA_018303705.1 of Candidatus Woesearchaeota archaeon. Classification (GTDB taxonomy): domain Archaea; phylum Nanobdellota; class Nanobdellia; order SCGC-AAA011-G17; family JACPNG01; genus JAGVXQ01. Next base: position 3,563 of record JAGVXQ010000035.1, on the reverse strand, counting down.
CAGTAAAAATGCTCGAGCCATGCACAACATCATACTTAACCCCCTTCTCGATGCACTCAAGAACTAGCACATTATGCGTAGTGGCGCTTAAAGCATCACCAACAACAAGTATCCCGACTTCCATTTTCATGGCCTCTTCTACTATCTTCTTTGAGCCATTCTCTAGTTCCTGCCTAGTTGTCTCTTTCACATTCTTTCCAAGGAAATCAGCAATCTCATCAGCAGAATTTTTGTAGTAATTTGTATACACTTCAAGGTAAACCTTATCGCATTTCTTGGCAGTTTCAACAGCCCTTATGCTCATGTCTTCCTTCTCAAACAATCCAATGCTTATTAAATGCAATGTCATCTTATGTTGGCTATCAATGCCCCTGCTGAAAACATCACCAGCATGTTGACATCAAAATCAAAGTACAGGACAGCCAATGGAACAACAAACATTATAAAGTTAACTAAAATTGCCTTAACCAGCCTTGCATGGTTTCTTATATGGTAATACCTTACCGTTCCAAAAGGCAGCCCATAAACATAAATTAAAGGCATTACAAAAAGCTGCTTTCCAAGCATTATGGAAACAGCGCTGCTTAGCCCAAGAAAAAGGTAATTAAACCTTAAAAAATAAGCCACTACAAATCCTGTTGCGAAAAAAAGCAAGTCCGCAATAACGAAATCATTTGCATTTAATGCCAAAAATACTGCAATAACAACAAGTATTGTGTTCTTAAAAATTATGAAATACTTCTCTCCTGGCTTAAGCTCCTCGTAAGCATACCTTCCTATTATTATTCCAGTTGCCATGCCACTGAAAGCTATCAGCATCAGCAGTAAATCAGCAATCATCAATAAATCTATCGATACCTTCTTTAAATTCTTTTCTAAAAGAAGGCCATCACCAGCATTGCAAGTATCAGCATGTTTCCGAAGTCAGCAACAGAAGTGGTTATTGGTATCAGGAAATTGCTCGGGTCTTCCTTCTTCCTGTATATTATGGTGCCTGCGAGTATTGCAACCAAAAACAATACGCTAACAAGTGCAACCACATCAATTATCGCAATCAAAAAAACCTTGTATGCAACATCAAGGCTAACCGCGTTCTTTGAGAGGCTTGATATTACAAATGCAGCCATGGTGCTCAGCACAGTTGTTATTAATGCTACGCTAACGACTTGCAAAAAAAGCCTCTTTATCAAGCCTTCTTTCCACCATTTCCTATTAACCTTGTTTTCATACAATAAAGTTGAAAACTTGGATGATATTATTGTGCCATAATCCCCTATCATGTCATTTAGCGCAGGCAGCAATATCACCAAGGGCATTATCGAAACAAAAACAGTCTTTATCTGCTCTATCGCAAGTCCCCCCAAAGAACTTATTATCGAAGCAAAAAACAAAACCTTTATGCTCTCTTTTATTATAGTTCTCGACACATGCGTATGCTGCCCATACTCCTTTACATAAAACAGTGTTCTTTTCGAAATGTTGTGCCTCTTGTGTATCTTGTGTATGAAATGATGGTATTCGTGTTTCTTTAACTTCTGCAGTTTCAGCAATTTACTTCTTACATCTTTCATAGAATCACCATCGCAGCAAGCAATGAAACTATGCTCGTTATGTCCCCTGTCGAAGTTACGAATGGCCCCATTATGTTGTTAGGATCATGCCCTTTCCTAAATAAGTACAAGGTAACAAAAAAGGTAAGCGGAATCTCTATCGCATTTGCTATCATCCCTGCAACAACAGGTATGAATATTATCTTCATGCTATATACACCAATGACTAAATAGTTGAAAAAAAATGCTATCAATCCAAGCATCAATGAAACTACAACAGCCAATGCAAATGACGCAAGAAGATTTCCTCTTATCAGTTTAGTGTGTATCCTGTTAGGGTGTATGACCCCCAAGAATAGCCCGGAACTAAGCCTGGACGCCATCGACCCGCTTATGTTGCCCCTCATCTCAAGAAACCCAGGCAATAATATCAGCATGCCAGGTATCAGCAGCAGATTTTCAGTGTAAACAGCTAAAACACTCCCTGCAATTATTCCCCCAGCAACTGACACAAGCTGCGTCGACAATATCTCCCTGAAATTCTTGTCAATCAAATGCATATTATGCCATAGATATTTTGCAAATATTATAAGCATTTCTATATATTGTTATTATACTAAAGTAGTCATTATAAAGCAAAAATTATTTAAAGTAATAGATGTTAAAGAATACATATGTATTATTCATAATAAAGGAGGTGTTTATATTGGCTATAGCAGATACAGGTTTTTTGACGGAATTGTTGAATCCATTAATAAGCTTATGGAACAGTTTTGTTCTGTTGGTTCCTGGGTTGATAGCAGCCATAGTTCTAACAGTTATAGGTTACGTTATTGCTTATATCCTTGGCCATGCATTAAAGCTAGTCCTGGTTAAGACAAAGCTTGACCAGAAAGTTGAGCAGGCAAGAATCAGCAAGGCAATAGGTTACATAAGACTCTCATCATTGTTTGGTGAGCTAGTCAAGTGGTATATCTTTGTGATTTTCTTGCAATCAGCAGTAGACGTTCTTGAGCTCGGCACATTGTCAGAGATTCTAAGCAAGTTCGTATTGTGGATTCCAAATCTCATAGCAGGTTTGCTTGTAGTAATCTTCGGCTTGTTGCTAGCGCAATTCATAAAAGTCAAGGTACAAGAACATGCAAAGACATCGCTTGCTAAGACAGCATCCAACATATTTATGTGCGTAATAGCTGCGATATCAGTGATAATTGCTCTTGGCCAGATTGGCATCGAAATAGGCATACTTGAAAACTTGCTTATAGTGGTCGTTGCTTCTCTTGGTCTTGGTGCTGCGCTTGCAATAGGTCTTAGCTTCGGACTTGGGAACAAGAAGGAAGCAAATGATTTGCTGCGAGATATAAGAAGAAAGCTTTAACACTTTCTTATTTTTTCTTTTTTTTTAAAACACCATCAAAAAGTTTTTGCTAAAAAATTTTTATCAAAAAAGGAAAAGTATTTAAGCAATCACTGTTAATAATATTTATCGATTTTGAGATGATAAACAAAAAATTGTGCATTGAAGTTCTCGAGTTTGAAGGCTCAGGCAATTATTTCAATCATATTAAATCAAATGAGGTGAATTATGGCAAAGAAAAAAAAGAAAAAATAATTAGCTAAATATTTCTAATTTCTTTTTTTATTTTTATTTTCAAAAAGTTTTTTAAGCAAAGCATATACCAATACCTCAATGCGATATTACAATTTGTCTGAAAAGGAGGTATTTTCTGCCTTATCTACATCCCCAAACGGCTTGTCTGAGTCAGAAGCCAAAAAAAGACTGGAAAAATATGGCTTGAACGAACTGAAGGAAAAGAAAAAAACATCAGCATTCTCCATATTCCTTAGGCAGTTCAATAGCTTCATAGTTTTAATATTAGTTGCTGCAGTTATTCTCTCAATTCTAGTCAATGAGTACATCGATGCAATAGTCATAGCCATAGTTCTTGCCTTAAACTCCACGCTTGGCTTTGTACAAGAATACAAGGCAGAAAGATCTATGGAAGCATTGAA
>JAGVXQ010000028.1 GCA_018303705.1 Candidatus Woesearchaeota archaeon | reverse complement strand
AATATATGATAAAGAATTTCCTGAGATGGCAAAAAAACACCCAGGGCTTGCAGAAAAAGTATTTCTTTACCTGAAATACAAGAAAGACTTTAAGCCTGTCAACGATGATTACATAAATGAATGGTTTGAGGCAAGGGATGTTCTAGGGGATGTTTTTAAGATGTCTTTGTCAAGGCTGATAAACAAGAACCTAGACAATCTCAATTGGACAGAAATTTACAACATAATGAAAAGAGAACTTGAGATGCCTTATTTCGAGCCATATGCAAGATTCTTCCTTAAAAAGCACCATTTAAACAATTTCATGCTAAGAAAAATGCTGTCAAAACTAGCAATGGTATTCTTCAGCTACAAGTATTCATTGAGGATGAACGAGTCTTATGGAACAAGCAGGCTTAGGTATGTTGGAATGCATGACCCTGGGGTAAAGATCCTTGCAATTACATTCCTTGTCATATTTGCAATCGATAAAGAAGATAACATAGACAAAAGCATGCTCGACGTTGCGAATAAAGAACTAAGGGATGTTTATATCTCAAAACATGCTGGCAATTGGGAAGATATTAAAAAAAATTACTTGTTTGCGCAAAGGACTTATTTCCTTATGAGATTTGTCTAAATTTTATAGTGGTAAAGCAAAATATATAAGCACAAATAAAGATGTTTTATTGTTAATATGGTAAAAAAAAGAAGGGATAACAAGAACAGGTTTTTTATCAGTGCTGCTATTATTCTTACAGTAGCTGTTGTTGTGATATATGCGTTTGGATCCATCAATTCAATAGAAACAATAACTTCCATGACAACAACAGATGTTTCATGTGTACAGACGGGCCAAGAGATACCAACTGCTGAAACAGGACAGGCAGAATTGCCCTGCTGCGCAGGTTCTTTGAAGGCCCAGCCAAAAGACATAAGCAAAAGACCGATTTGCTGCAGCGGAACATGCGATGCAACAAACTATGAATGCCCTTCTGGATGCGCAGTAAACTCAAAAAAGGACTATATTGGAGTTTACAGGCCATCAGAGAATGTATTTTATTTGCTTAGGGGTGTCAGCACAGATGCAAACGGGGCAATTACTTATGACGAGGTTAAGGTAAGAATAGATGATGCTGATATAGTACCTGGGATAAAAGGATTGCATCCAATAACGGGAGACTGGGACAATGATGGCATTGATGAGGTAGGCATATACAAGGAAGGAAACCCAAAGACAAGCTGGAAAGTGCCTTCATTAGAGAACACATATTACTTGAAGAATGCAAATTCTGATGGCCCTGCCGATGTCAAGTTCATAGCAGGCAGGGATGTTGATTCCAGTGCAATAGGTGATTGGAATGGAGATGGCATGGACACATGGGCAAACCCTAGGAATAGGTATAGCGGGGGAAAGCATCTTGTATATTTATCAAATGAGAATGCCATGGTCAAGGCATTTTCAAGCCCTGAGTTCGGAAGTGCTGGAACTGCTAGCGATGAATTTTTGTCTGGGGACTGGGATGGGGATGGCAAGGATACTATATCATTTTACAACCCTACGACAGGAGAGTTTAACCTTGCTAACAGCAATGAAAACGATGCCAAAATTGTTAGCACAGCAAAAATCAGCCTATGGAAGGCAGGGAATCATCCTTTGTCTGGGGACTGGGATGGGGATGGCAAGGATACTATAGGAATTTACAAGATAGAAGAAAACAGGTTTTACTTGGCAAGCTCAAATGAGAATGCCAACAGCAATTTCATCGATATAACATATGGCAAGAGCGGAGATATTCCTATAAAAGGCAAATTTTTTGCAAGCCCTGACTTATGCGAGCATAAATGTGGTGATGGTGCATGCCAGAGCGATGGAAGCTGGCAGCAAGGGAGCACATGCCCCGAAACAAAAGAAAATTGCCCTGCTGACTGCAAGAAAAAATGCTCTGGGCCTGATGCATATGAAGGGCAGATTTCATGCGAAAGCGGAAAGTTAAGGTTGTGCACTAGCTCTGGACAGTGGCAGGACAAAAGGCAATGCGGCAAATATTCATGGGAAACAGGACAATGTGCATCTGTTTTTAAGTATTATACTAGCAATGACTTAATTTTAAACGGAATAAGCTGTGAGACATATCCGAATGGAAAGGCTCCAAAAGGGACAACTAAAAAGAGTGATGACAAGAAAGAACTAGAGCCGAAGCAAAAACCAATAGAGAAAAAGGGCACCAAATGATAGTGTAGATACCCACCAAAATATAATTAAATGTTATTCTTTTGTTTTAATCGATGAAAACGATTGTCTTGTTCCTTGATGCCTTCAGGCATGAGGATTTGAACGAAGGGAATTGCCCTTATTTGCATAAATTGGCTTGCAGTGGAACTTCTGGCAGGCTTTCAACTTTGGCGGGTTATCATGTTGAATATTCAATGCTGTCTGGATATTATCCTTTGAGGCATAATGTATGGATATGGTATTATTATGATGAAAAAAACTCATGCTTCAGGTGGGCAAGGCCATTAAAGCCATTGCTAAATGTCATGGATAAAACATTGCTAAGGAATATCAGCAGGAATTTTATCAGCTATACAACAATGCTCATTAGGCTTCTATATGGCAAGACAAGATTCTTGAAAGTAAATGAAATCCCTATTGACAAAATAAGCAAATTCGACGTATCTGTTGACAAGTTTTACACTGACAAGAATTCGCTTAATGTTCCGACATTGTTTGACACTTTGAGGGAAAATAATGTAAAATATTTTGCATTGGAATATCCCTGGATTTCAACCAACAAAGCAATGAAGCTTGCTTTCTTTAAGAAAGATGACTTAAGCAATTTCAAGGCTTTGAAGAGGGCGGCTGCAAGGAATTATGATCTAATTTACTGCCATATATGGAACCTCGACTCGTTGCAGCACAAATATGGAATAAAAAGCAAGGAAGCGGTTAGCCATATAAAATTTATCGATGAATCTGTTGAAGATCTTGTAGAATGTGCCAAGAAAAGGGATGATAAGCTGAATATTATTATATTTTCAGACCATGGCATGACCCCTGTAAATAGAACCATTGACGCATTGAGCATAATAAAAGATTATGACGCTGAATACTTTCTTGGAAGTACCATGGTGCAGGTGTGGCTAAAAGATATCTCAAGAAAAAATGATATACGAGATAAATTTTTAAAGGCTGGCTGCCTTGTATACGATGAAAAGAACATAAAGGAATTAAAGATACCATATAAAAGAGAATTTGTTGGTGACTTGCTGATTGCTGCAAAGCCTGGCTGCCAGTTTTACCCGGATTTTTTCAGAAAAGACAAAAATGCTTTGGCAATGCATGGCTATGCCGTAAAGAACAGGGATTTGGATGGCATATTCATAGTTAATGGCCTGAATATAAAAAAGGGTGTTATGACTGGGGCTTCATTGGTTGACATAGTGCCTACGATATTAAAGATTATAAGTGTAAAGAGCAGTGAAAAATACGATGGAAAGGCTAGAGTTTAATGGAAAGAGAATATTGAGATTTGATGCAGAAAATTTGAAAGAAATACGTGGCTCTGTAAATGCCATATTCAAAGAGTTTAAACTGCCAAAAGACAAGAAGGGAACAATACTGCTGAAGCCCAACTTGAACAATGACATGATTTCTTTGACAGGCGGAACAACAGACATGAGAATAATTGTTGCTGTGATAACGCATTTAAAAAAACATGGTTATAATAATATAATAATAGGAGATGGACCTAATACTGGAATGTACCATGCTGGAATTGATGTATTTGGGAGATTGAGGATAAAAGAAATTGCAAAGATATTTAGTGTCAAATACATTGATTTCAACAACGCTGAATATGTTGAAAAGAACCTTGGAAAAAGAAAGACTGAAATAGCAAAGATATGCTATGATTCTTTTTTCATTAATATGCCAAAGATAAAGACCCATACGGAAGCAGGAATGTCATGCTGCATGAAAAACCTTGTTGGCTGCAATGCCGGGCTTAATAAAAGATCTGTACACTGGAATCTTGGAAAAAATATCGTTGAGCTCAACCAAATATTGAAGCCGGATTTGAATATTGTTGATGGGCTTATAGTGATGGAAGGAGACGGGCCTAGCAAGGGGACTCCGAAAAAATTGAACATCATGCTCGCAGGAAATGACTCTTTTGCCATAGATTATTACATATCTAATCTTGTTGGCATTGGAAATATAAGGTATCTTGAACATGCAAAGAATGTTGGTCTGATTCATGATGAAAAGATACTTGCTGGCGACAAACATTACTTAAAAAAACCTGGAAACCATGCTGTTGTGAACTTCTTCCTGAGAAATTATTTTGTATTACCAAGGTACTGGAATATGTTTAACTGGCTTTTTGAACTAAAAACCACTGGAAAGCTGCTAACCAAACTGAATATAAGGCAGGATATTTTTGACAATAGTGAAATAAATGTTAAATTAAATAAAACAGGAAATGTTGACAGGAGTGTTGATGATTTTTGCCCTATGATGCTAAATATCTCTAAAAAGGGCTTTAAGTTTGATGGAAAGTGCATAAAATGCATGTACTGCTATGCTGTTTCCAAGAACATTGCTGCAGAAGGAGACTTAGGATTCTTCAGGGAACAAGAAAGGAATTATTCAAAATACTGGCATAACTTGTAATCCCTGCATGTCCCCTTGCATTAAAATGCAGGTACGGAGAAGGTGATTGCCCTAACTTGAATGATATTAACTGTAAATAAACTCATATATTATAACGGCAGGCTGCTTTTGCTCTTGGTCAGAGAAATAAGCTTTTAGAAAATTGAGAGAGGTGGCAAAGATAACTTTGTAAAAACTAAGCTAACGTCCATCTATAGATTATTTAAGTAATTTTTTCACATAGTCCAAATATACTTTTGAAAAAGAATTGTGCATTCTTTATGCTTTCTTGTGCTGGTTCTTGGTTTGCTTGGGGTATTCTTCTGTAAGTGAACCTTCCTCTCTTTCCTTTCTCTAATTCAAAGATGCACAGCAACGTATCTGCTTTTATTAAAATATTTCGATAAATTTTTAGCAATTCAATGTCAACGGTTCCTTTATTGACAAACCTTGAAAATTCATTGAATGTTTTTTTGTGCTCTTCTGGAGCTTCTGTCTTTATGCCTTTTGTCAGAAGATAAGCTTTTGTGGCATAAAAAATACAATAATATGCGTGTGATATTGCTGCACTGTAATAAGTGTCTGCTTGCATTCCAAAAATAGAAAGCTGCAAGTCTTTGTCATCGCTTACCTTCATAATGATTAAAGAAAGATTAAGCTCATTTTTTGCCCTTTGCAAATATATCTTATAATCTAAATCCATGTTTCATCCCTTCCTTAATGATACCATAAAATATCTGGTGATTATATACAGCAAGGTGCTTTCTCGCTATTTGTTTGCCAAGATTTTCTTCATCATTTGTGAGCATCTCAATCATTTCTGATTTTGGGATGACGTGCACATCTGCTTCAAGCAATATTTTCAATTTAGCACCATTTATTGATGCTTCAACCTGTTTTCTTTTTTCTTCGCCATCGATAAATATTGCGATATCCAAATCAGATGTTTGTTTCTGTTCGTTAATTGCATAAGAGCCAAAAATAACAATAGAATAAAATTTGGTGATATTGTCAATTTCATCCCTTAATCTTTTTACAGCAACCTTTGCTGTTTTTTCTATTCTCTGATTATTGCATAAAGCAAGATAATAAAAAGTCAAATCATTATTCAAATTAAGCATCAAAAGGCCGGATTTTCCCACTTTTTTCTCAATTAATACCTCATCTTTTTTTAGTAAGTTTATGGCTAAAGCTAAGGTATTGTTTGATTTTTCCTTTGATTCTTTCTTTGTTTGCTTTCGTGTAAACTCGGCAAATGGTTTCCTAGCAAATACTTCAAATATTTTAAGCCTTTTTTCAGTTATCATATTAAACCACTTGATTGGTTTATATAAACCATAATATTGGTTTATATAAACCATAATATTGGTTATTTATATAGTTTTCTATTGAGAAAATATAGCAAGGTAGGATGCAAAATTATTGAAAAATCAAATATACATTAAATTTTTTCAGTAGATAAACTCATATATTATAACGGCAGGCTGCTTTTGCTCTTGGTCAAAAAAGTAGCCGTTAACTGGCCTTACCTTGTTTTGGTTTCTTTGAGGGTATGAGTATGTCCATTCTGGAGATTGCTCTAGTGATGTAAGAACCATGTATTTTGGCTTAAGCCTGTCAATCTTGGCCTGGAACTCATCTTCATTTGAAGTAAACGGCTCTACGTTCCTCTCAGAGTAATACATGAATTGGGGCTGGCCTGCTGCGATTATGTAATCTGTTTCTTTTGTGTTCTGCTTTAGCCATTCACCTGCATACCTTAGCTGAATGAACGAGTCTTTTTTGCTATTAATTAGTGAATCTGCAAATGTAAGCTGTGAATAAGCGCCGATAACCATTAAGGCTATTATAATCATTGCTGCCATAGTTGTTTTCAGCTTCAGGTATCTTGTAATGCTGATAGCACCATGTGATATTAAAAATGCAAGAAATGGCAGCGTAAGCATCAGGTAACGCTCTTCTACAGCCGATGTTATCAAACCAAAAATTATTACTGGCAATAATACCCATACCAATATGAAAAGCTTTTTTCTTATTTCTTCGTCTTTAAATACCAATTCAGGGGCAATGAACAGGCTTGCAAAATAACTTAAGCCTATAACTAAAAGGAATATAAAAAGGCCCTTCAATATGTAAGATATATCCAAAACATAATTGAATATCAAGGTGTCCCTCTCATAAAAATAATGCTTAAAGAAGCCGCTGACGCCAGAGCCTTCGCCCTTGTAAGAGAAGAATTTTATGAAGAACGGCGTTAGTATTAGCAAGATTAGTATTAGCATAATCCATAAATTCCTGTTTTTAATGAAATGCATCTTTTCTTTCAATATTATGTAGATAAAGACTGGGATGAGCATAATTAAAGAAGCAAATCTCGTGAATATGCCTAAGCCGAAAAAAATGCCTGAGAGGTAAATGTTGTATTTTGCCTTGTTGTTGGCGTAGCCCTTCCAAAAGAAATAAAGGCCAGTAATTATAAAAAACAAGTCTGGGCCGTTTGTCAGAAGCCTTGATGTAAAAAACAGGCTTAGCCATGAGACGCTTAACACAAATGCTGAAAGCAA
>JAGVXQ010000030.1 GCA_018303705.1 Candidatus Woesearchaeota archaeon | reverse complement strand
GACAACAATGTTAACGGAGAGATGATAAGCGATGTTGTTGATGGGGAAGCATATTTCATGGTGAAAGGCGAGCCAATAGTGACAATAAAGTTTCCATGGACTGAAGTTGTTATTATAATGTTGATGCTGTTCGTAATAATAAGGCTATTGTTCAAGAAGCAGATAAGTGAGTTTGAGCGTGAAATAGCAGGCGAGGCAAAAGATATTGCAAGGGACATAAGGAATGAAATCAAGGATATAAAAGAGAGCCTAAGCGAAAAGGACTCGGGCAACGATACACATGAAAAAGAAGAGCCAGAAAACATACAGAAAACCACAGCAGAAAAAGACTGATGAAAATTCCCCTCCAGGGTTTACCCCACAGCTTGCTGCGAAACGAACGAATTGGGTGGTGGAAGGTTCATTTTATTTTTTCTATTTCTCTTTTGAGAGTTGGCAAATCTTTTTTTACTATATTCCACACCCTATCCATATTCACTCCAAAATATGCATGGCTTAATATATCCCTAAGTCCCGCTATATCTTTCCATGGAATTTTAGGATGTTTTTCTCTAAAAGAAGATGGTATATTTTTAACAGCCTCTCCAATTATTTCTAATTGCCTTATTACTGCACTTTGTCTCAATGTATCTTTAGAGAATTTTTCTTTATTTAGCCCTCTTGTAAAATCCCCTATATTTTTTATGCCTCCTGAAATATCTTCTATAAATAATCCTATATCCCTTTTCATATGATTCTAATCTCTTCCTTTAAAATCCTGTCTTTTAGCCTAGGTTTTATTGCACTATACTCAACCAAATCTACTTTTCTTTTTAATGCCTCTTCTAATAACCTATTTAGTCTTATAAAACCTAACAGGCTCATATTTTTATTTTTAATATCTACAACAATATCAATATCACTGGTTCTTTTCTGTTCACCCCTAGAATAACTGCCAAAGATTCCCGCCATGCCTACATGGTATTTATTTAATATCTTTATTATTTTTGGCCTAATCTTTTTAATTTCCTTATCTGCTTTTACAATCTTTTTAATTAATAGTCGCTCATCAGCAGCATTTTCTTTTTTTTGGAGTTCTAGTTTAGACATATTATGCCCTAAATATACCCTTTTTTTTGCAATTTTAGCGCCCCTTCTTATAGAAACCACCCTATAATAATATACCTTCTCATTAATTCTTCTGCTCTCAGTGTAGACCATACTTATCTTATGTCTACATTGTTTATAAATCTTTCTATGTAGACACAAACATACAGACATAAAATTCATAATCGTCTCGGTTCAAATCCGAGCCGTGGCGGTTTTTTTTTCTTTATAAAAAACATCATATCCTACCCAAAATTATTGCAAGTCTGGGTTGCATAAAGGACTTTCCGTAGTTTAAAATTTAACATTCATTAGGAGGTTAAAAAATAAACTAAGAATAAGGCAAATAACTCTCTGGCATCCACACATATTTATACTCTTTTTGTATTAATACAAATTCTACATTTCTTATAATGTCAGAAAACTTTTCTCTAATCTTTTCCATAATCTTATTATAATATTTATAACTATCTACTTCAAACTCTAATTCCAATTGCCATGATCCAATTCCTCGAATATATATCAGATGAATTAGAAAGAGATTTTTACCAATTAAAACATGATGACCCAATAAAGAAAGCAATGATAAGGGCAATCCAAGACTTAAGAGAAAACGCATTTGCTGGCATTCAAGTTCCAAAGAGGCTTATACCTAAGGAGTATGTCCAAAAATACGGAATAAAGAACTTATGGAAATATTGTCTGCTATGACAGAAAACAGGGATTAAAAAAAAGGAAGCAATGGAAAAGCTGGTTAAAATAGTCAAGAAGGATGGGAAGCATGTTGTGTAATATTGTTCGTAATGTGCGCAGTTTCAAGGATTCAGTCCAATTTATAGAAGAATTTGAATTATAACAGGAAATTTTGTTGAATATGTTTAGCCGAACATCTAATCAGTCTTTTTTGCGTCTTGCCTTGCGTAGAATTCTGCAACTGTTTCGTTAAGCCTTGGCACATCATCATTTTTTTTAACCCTTTCAAGCAAATCAACATGAATTACATCTACGACTTCTCTGCCTCCAAAACTTGGATATTCATCACACTGCCCGCCATGCTTTCCATGGAATTTTGCGGCTGCAAAGCCATATTTCATGAAAATGCCTTTCCATCTATGGGCATCAGTTGTTCTTATATGATAAACCTTGCCATCTTTTGCCTGTATGAAGAATTCACGGCCATTGCCTCTATGCTCAATTACATTCTGAACTGTGCCTTCCATTTCCGGCATGGACATTCCATATACATTTTCTGTTATGCTGGGCTGCCTGTCCCACTTTTTTATTGAAGAGTATGCTCCAAGAACAGTTGAAGCAACTACAATCCCTGCCAATGCGATTTTTTCCAGCTTGTTCATGTTTAAACACTTGCTGCACTGCTTTATAAATTTTTCTATATATAATCACTTAAAGGTAGTTATAACAATATTAATATACCCTTCTCACCAGATTCATAAAATGGAATTAAGCACTCTCTTGTCTTGCGCATTAAAACATATTATATTGCCAGAAGACGAAATCAGGGATCTTATAGCAAGGGCTCAGAACAATGATGTCAATGCCAAAAACAAGATCATAGAATCAAACATAAAGGTCATAGTAAAGATTGCGAAAAAGCATGCAAAAAATGGAAACATCGAGGACCTTGTCAGCGAAGGGGTTATCGGGGCTACAAGGGCAATATACAAGTTTGAATTGTCTCGCACGACTAAGTTCATAACTTATGCGGACTATTGGATAGAGCAGGAAATTAAAAGGTATGCAAGAGGCGATGAAACAGTAAGGGCCAAGCCACACAGGTACGAAGCTATTGACAGAATAGACAAGATTATAGCAAGGTATTTTGCCAAGAATGGAAAAGATCCATCGCCAAAGTACATAGCTTACATTCTTAGAAGAAAAACAGGAAAGAAGAAATACGATGAAGCTTATGTTGAAAGAGCCCTGAAATACAGGTTCCAAGTTTTTTATATAGAAGATCATTTAGCCCTGGACAAGAACAAGGAATTACCAGATGAATCATCAGATTCTCCTGAAGATTTGGTTGTGAGGTCAAATTTGAACAATGTTATGTATGGTGCCATGCAAAAACTAAATTTGTCTGAACTGGATGTTTTATTGAAGAGGTATGGCTTGTTTGGTTTCGAGCCAAGAACATTTGAAGCAATAGGAAACGAAAGGCATAGGACAAGGGAAAGGATGAGGCAGATAGAAGTAAAGGCACTATCTAAGCTCAGGGCTGCGATGAAAAAAATACCCCCTGGCTAAAATTATTTATCAAAAAACCCACCCCCATCATAAAATTCATTCAACGAAACTTTTTTAAATCTATAATCATGGTTTTATGCCATGAAGGAATTGAAGGATTCTCTTGGAGACAGCAATCTTACCATAGGGGCTGAAAGCACTTTGAAGAAGCTTAGAAAAGGAAGTTTGAAGACCATATTTCTGGCCAAGAACTGCCCCGGGGAAATAAAATCAGAGATAAAGCATTGCGCAAAAATAGGCAAGGTAAACGTTTTTGACCTTGACATAAACAATGAAGATCTGGGGGTAATCTGCAAGAAACCCTTTTCTATAAGCGTTTTGAGCTGTTAAGATGGATTTTGTTTACGACAAAGAAGCCATAGGTTGCATAAACCTTTTTGAGAATCTAGCCAAGATAAAAGTCAAGGACTGCTATAAGTCAGAAAAGGACATGGTCTTTATAGTTGATTCTGTTTACATGAGCCGTGCAATAGGAAAGAATGGCTCAAATGTCAAGAAGCTTTCACATTTATTGAGGAAAAGCATAAGAATAATAGAATTCAGCAGTGACGTTCTTAAATTCATAAGCAATATAATATCCCCTGTTGATGGCAAGGTTTATAAAGAGTCGGAAGGAGTAGTTGCAATAAAACTGTCCAATAGCAAGGACAAGGGAATTGTTATTGGGCGGGACAAAAAAAACATAACCATGATGCAAGCAATAGTTTCAAGGTACTTCGATATCAAAGTAAAAGTGGTTTGAAATGGGAAACAAGTCAAAGGGCCTTTTCAGCGGAAAGAAATTAAAGGACAAGAGAAAAAGGTTTAGATGGAAGTATCCATGGTTCAAGAGGCGCATGCTCAAGCTCAAGCAGAGGTCAGACCCGCTAGGTGGTGCGCACCAGGCAAGGGCAATAGTTCTCGAAAAAGTCCAGAAGGAAGCAAAGCAGCCAAACAGCGCGATGAGAAAATGTGTGAAAACGCAGATCATTAAGAATGGCAAGCAGGTAACAGCTTTCGTTCCAGGATATAATGCTATAAAACTCATAAATGAGCATGATGAAGTCATAATAGAATCAATAGGCGGCACAAAAGGCAGAGCAAAAGGTGACATTCCTGGCATTAGGTTCCAGGTAATAAAGGTCAATGACCAGAGCCTTAATGCATTGCTGAAGGGGAAGATAGAAAAGGGAAGAAGATGAACATAAAGTTGTTTGACAAGTGGGACATATCAGGCATTGTTGTTAGTGACATGGGCATTAAGGATTATGTTAACTTAAGGCCTTTCTTGGTTCCTAAGAATTGTGGTAGGTATGCCCATTTAAGGTTCCACAAGAACAAGGCATCAATAGTTGAAAGGTTGATGAACAAGCTCATGGTTCCAGGCCACAGGGGAAAATCTCACAAGATAAGCTCTGGCCATTGCTGCGGCAAAGGCGCTCATGTTTATAATGTAGTAAAGAAAGCATTCTTGATTATAGAACAGAAAACAAAGAAAAATCCAATAGAGGTTTTTATACACGCTCTTGAAAATGCTTCCCCTAGGGAGGAGATAACAACAATAGAATATGGCGGGGCTAGATATCCGCAGTCAGTTGAATGTGCACCTCAAAGAAGAATAGACCTTGCATTGAGGTTCATGACACAAGGTGCTTATGCTGCATCTTTTAGGAAAAGAATAAGCATAGAGGAATCTTTGGCAAATGAGATAATAAATGCCTACAACTCAGACAACAAGAGCAATGCAATAGCAAAAAAATTAGAGATTGAAAGGCAGGCTGATGCTTCCAGGTAAGGATTCTTCTTTGTATATTATTCTCCTTGAATTTCTTCTTGATCTCCTCTTGATCTCCTTATGGCTTCTTTTGATGGCATCCTAAAAACCCTGTACAAGCAGTCAGGGCAGTAAGCCCGTTCTTCATGCCTATAACTTTCGCCATAAAAAATCAGCATAACACCATTTAATCCAACGAGTTTTGTTTTGCCATCATTGGGGCATACAGTAACGTGCTCATAAACCGCAAACTCTAATTTTATGTTGCATGGCCTAAACCTGTGTGTTTTTTTTGGTATCTTCTCTGTTAAAAACGTAGGCTCATACAGGCCATGGTATTTTTTAATGGCCTTGTCCAGTGATTTTTTATCAGGATAAAAGGACTCTTTGATATTTCCACAATTCTGTTCAAGAAACACAAAATATCCAGGACGTTTTAAGATGTAATTCTCTAGGTTTCTTTCAAGATGTTCCCTAATTTTTCTAAGAACTGCTGCATCAACCATAATGTTGTTGTCCATAAGAACTATAAAAATATTTGCGTTATTTGGTAAGTGGTGGGCCCAGAGTGATTCGAACACTCGACCTTCTCGGTGTAAACGAGATGTCATGCCTCTAGACCATGGGCCCTCATTGTTTGGCATAAAAGCCAGTCTTAAAAGTCTTTCTATGATTACAGTAGTTCCGAAGGTGCTTGATTCTGGCAACCAAAAATATTTAAATTAAATTGATTCACTTATAAACTATGGAACTTTGGTTTTTAATTATATCTAAAATATAAATATTTATAACCAACAATACAGCTAAGACCATATGCCTGAAATTGAAGATATAAGCGTAACTTACCAATTGGTGGACAGAAAACCAGTCTCTGCTTATATTGATATGCCTGTTGATAAGGCAATATCTGCATTGGATATTTTGGGTTACAACGCAATTTCTTTGGAGCAAGCTGCTAGCGTAAGGATGAAATGCGGCAAAGATTCATTTGCATCAAACAGGCATAGGTAAGAGAAGGCATTATACATTTACCAGAAAAGAAGGATAATAAATCAAATCCAAAGTATTTAAGATTTTTAACTGCAACATCGCCAATAGTCAATGCAGCAAAAGACACAAGAATCAGAAATAGGTGCACAGAGCCGTTTTACCTAAACAAAGAAGATCTTGAATGTGCCTTAAGCGATTCTATTCAGATTACCGAAAGGCATACCAAATGGATAATTCCAACAAATTCTTTTGGAGACGATGAATTGCTGTCATTTTGTTTCGGCAGGCATGCAAAATCTTATGGTCTATTTTTAAGGGATCTCGGAATTTCTAAAGTAATACCTTGTGACTTTGACAACGCAGTTATATTCCATGCTCCGCATAAACCATTTGCAAAGAATATGGTGTTTATTGGCCTTGATGAAGTTATTGCTGAAAATGCAAAAGATGGAGTCCGTTTATTCTCTGATTATATATTACGTGGTGATTTGTTGGCAGGATATTCGAACCATTTATGATAAATTATAACCTAAATCACCGAAATGTTTAATAATGACTTTTGTCGCTAGTAACATGTAAAAAGTGGTGTATTATGATTAAGAACATAACAAAATTCCTTAATAATCTGTTTTCTAGTGTATTTGGAAAGAAAAAAAACATAAAGCTAGGCTTGTATGGACCTCCAAATAGTGGTAAAAGCACTCTCGCAAACCGCATAAGCAAGGACTGGCTTGGCGAGGAAATGTCAAAGGTTTCAAAGATACCACATGAAACAAGGGATATAGTTGTGAAGGAAAAGATAGAGGTAAAGTCAAAAGGCAAATCCATGATTTTCAATCTGATTGACACTCCAGGCATAGCAACAAAGATAGATTACGAAGATTTTTTGAAGTTCAACATGAACAAGAAAGAGGCAAAGCAAAGGGCTAAAGAAGCAACAAAGGGCGTTATAGAATCAATAAAATGGCTTGATTCAATGGACTGCGTTCTAGTGGTTCTTGACTCAACAATAAATCCATATTCCCAGGTCAACATAACCATAATAGGAAATCTTGCTGCTCGCGATATTCCTGTTCTGGTTGTTGCAAACAAGGTAGATATAAAGAAATCAAATGTAAGGAAGGTCGAGGATGCTTTCCCACAATACGATGTAGTGGGCATATCAGCAGAATATGGGCATAACATGGAGGATTTGTACAATGCATTATTCAAGATCGTCAAATAAAAAAGGGGTTGTGAAAAGATGATAACACTGCAGTTTGTCCCATACAATGAGTTAAGCAAGCTCACTCCTGTCGGCAGGATTAAGAAAATACTTGACATAGCAAAGGAAAATAAAATAGTTCTTGTTGAAGGCCGCTTGAAGCCAGAAGAGGAAGCCAGCCTTATACAAAGGACTATGGAAGAGGTAAGCAAGGAATTTAAGGGCATTGAGCTCTGCACTATATACCCTGAAAGCAAG
>JAGVXQ010000029.1 GCA_018303705.1 Candidatus Woesearchaeota archaeon | reverse complement strand
ATTTGAGAACCATAACCATATGATACCTTATTCTGTAAGTGCAATGAGCAGCATGCATAACTTCCATTACAAAAACAAGTTAACTAATTATTAAATGTTGTCGCAGCAAGCTGCGGGGTAAGACCCAGACGGGAATCTAATCAACTCCAACCACTTATTTTTATCATTCAGCTTCAAATTAGGAATAGCCAACTCATAAGGGCATCTTCCTAAACTTTGATGCTTTGTCATGAAATTATAGTATATTTCAAAGCCTTTCATAATAGGAAAATTTAATAAATAAACTACGTCTAATGATTTTATGGGAAAAAAGATTAATATAGACTCTCATGATAACATTACGTTTATCTGCGACAATTGTGGTAAAACTAATTTAAGTGGAGAAAGAGCTTACAAATGCCAACATAAAAGCTTCTGGGGGACTCCTTGCCAAAAAATTGTTTGTTCTGATTGTGTAACAAAATCTAAAGGTAAATATTATTGCCTGGAACATATAGGGAGTTATGAAAGTGAAGGAGAATATATTTGTGGCGAATGTGATGAAACTTTTATTTTAACTGAATATGGAATAAAACAGGTAGAGAAAAAAGGAAAAATAAATGCAAAATGCCCTCATTGTAAAACTGTTAATTCTATTAATGATTGATAAGACCTTCCAGACAGACTTTAACCATTCAGGCAAGCCTACTAGCACCCGCTTATTTTACAATATACGATAGCTCACAGTATCTCCGAACGATTAGATTTAATTCCAATTTTGCATATAATTCTTAATAATTAAATTATTTTTCTGCCCAAAAAAATAATAGAAAAATCATTTTGACCAAAAAATCACTATCGGTAGCTTTTCTGCCTCTTCGCCCTTGGCTTCGAATCATTGGGTTTATGGGATTCATTGAATCTTACATCTGCTATCAAGAGCTGCCTGTCATACTCCATAAATTGCTTTTTCAGTTCAGGATGCGCAGCAACCAATGCCCTTGCTATTGCTAACCTCGACGCCTCTGATTGCGATTGCCATCCCCCGCCATAAACATTTACGCTGATGTCATATTTTCCCATAAGACCGCTAAGCACCAATGGCTCCATTATCCTAAGTCTTGCAACCTCTGGCTCATAAACTTCAAGCGACTTTAAGTTTATCCTTACATTGCCCTTTCCTTCTTTAAGCACAGCCCTTGCTACAGCATGCTTTCTTCTTCCTGAAGTGTTAAATATTTTCATTTTTGCCTTAGCAAATAAACAAGTTCCCTCATCTTTATATATTTTAATGTTCCTTCCTTTATCCTTGCATTCTCAACATTAACAATATCTTCCTTTCTTATGCTATCTGGAATTCCAAGATGGCATCTTATGTTCTTGAGCGCAACCTTTCCCCTGTACCTTCTGTGGGGCATCATGTTCCTTATCGTCCTTCTTAATATTCTCTCTGCGCTTGCAGGAAAAAATGGCCCGTGATGGGGGTCTCCCCTTGCAACCTTTCTCTTGTACTTTTCAAGTATTACCCTTTTGTCTCCAACTATTACAGCTTCTCTAGAATTAACTATTTCTACCTTCTCTCCAAGCAATGCCTTCTTGGCTGCAAAACTTGCAAGCCTTCCCAATATCAAATCAGTAGCATCAATTATCATCAGCATATCACCCTTATCTTCTTTCCCTTTGCACCATTTTTCATTAATTCTCTTATGGTTATTGCCTTTCCATTTTTGCTTATTTTCTCTCTTGCCTTTTCAGAAAACTTAAACGCAGCAACATTTATCTTTTTTGTAATTTCCCCATTGCTAAGCACCTTTCCAGGAACGAGCGCAGTTTCACCTTCCCTAATATGTTTGTTTATCTTGGCTATGCTTGCCTCAACCATTCTTCTCCTGGGTCTTGAAAGCTCGTCAGCAACCTTTTTCCATATCATGGCCTTTTCTTTTGCAGCCAAGACCCTCAGCTCATTTACCAACGATTCCAATTGAACGTTTGTCTTTTCATCCATCATCTTATACTAATCCAGTCGATTTGTACCCTTTCATCTAATCTGTATATCATGTCTACAATCTTACTCTCATCATCCCTAGTATATTTCTCAGTTCTAATCTTCTTGATTTTCTCTAGTTCAGCCAATGCAACTCCAACAAAAACCATGTAATCAGGGTCGCCAAGCATTTTTTTCAGTCCATCATTTCCCAAACGTTCAACAAGTCCATTATGGCTAAAGCAGTTTTCATCAGCTATTCTGACTATGCCCTTTATAACATGATGCAATATTGCCTTCCTTCTTTTCCCATAAGTTTTTTCAATGTCAATTCTCATCTTCTTGCCATTGCTCTTTTTCATTTTTCACCATGCTTTTATTGCGGGAAGCAGGACTTTCGAATCAGGAGGTATCGGAACCTCGGTTCTGATGTTCGAACCTGCGTAGGCACTAAGCCACTACCCCTTTAAAATCATAATCTTACATCCGTGATTTCCTCAAGGTAGCTCATTTGGCCGCTCTGACATCCCCGCAAAGCAACTTGTTTTTTCACTTTGCTGCTTTTAAAGCTTTTCCAAAATCATCAAGCTTCTCATTCATTATCGAGATCGCACCCTCTATCATTTCCTTGTGCTTGAGCTGGCCAAACGCCTCTATGAACATCAAAAAATCAGTCTCGCTTCCCTCTACATTTACATTCCCATTAGTTGCCTCAACGCAAGCCATGCACAATATGCACTTCATTGGCTCTGCAACAACAGCCTTTTTTCCGCTCAGCTTGAAAACATGTGTTGGGCATGCCCCAACTGCAGCAGATGTATCCTCGCTTGCGCTAACCTTTATTATTGGATACCCCCTGTAATAAACAACTCCAGGCGAATGCTTTGCATGCACCTTTCCTTTGCCTGGTGTTATTATTCCGTCAACCTCAAGTGCCTGCCCTTTTGCTAGCTTCACTATCAAGGTTCTTGGATAAACAGGCTTTATCTTCTGGTCATCAATCTTCATGTCTTCTGCATAAACATTGCAAGGGCCATTTGACTTCAAGGAAAATCCAGTCTGGCATTTTGAACAGCCTTTGCCATTGCACTTGCAATCCTCTTGCAAATCATAAGATTCCAAATCACTCTTAAGTATAACAAGCCCTATCCTGTGTGCTATCATTTCATCATACAATGCAGAGCCGTTTTTATTTACGGTTATTGACTTGACAGCCATTGTCAACACTTCATCAAGCATAAGCCTTCTTATCGTGTTTGCATAAGCAGCATTTATTCCCTTAAGAAGCAAAGTCATCTTTTCCTTATTTTTCTCAACTACCTTTATTTCCATCTTAAACCCTTCTTCCTCTTCTAAAATGAGCTTTCCTGCACCCATCAGATGGTGTTGCAGTTATGTCCTCAATTATTCCTATCCTCAATCCTGCCCTAGCCAGTGCCCTCACTGCTGCCTGTGCTCCAGGACCAGGCGTGTTTATCCCGCTATGCCCGCCAGGTGCCTTTACTTTTATGTGTATTGCATTTATTCCCTTGTCAAGTGCCTCTTCAGCAACCTTTTTAACAGCCATCATTGCAGCAGTAGGCGAGCTTTCCAGTCTATGGGCTTTTACAACCATGCCACCTGATGCCTTTGCAATGGTTTCAGAACCAGTTATGTCTGTTATGTGTATTATCGTGTTGTTGTAGCTAGCATAAATATGGGCTATTCCCCACCTCTCCTGCTGTTCCCTTTTCATTTCTTTCCCTCAGGCCTTTTCCTTGCCCTGTTTCTCTTTCCTTCTTTTCTGCCGGCATTCCTTCTGTCTTTCTCTTCTTTCTTTGCACCATTTTCATCTTCTTTCTCAGCTGCCTTTTTCATTTCAATTGTCATTCTCTCAGGATGTTCATTGCTTGCCAAAGATGAACTTGGATCAAAAATTACATTAGTTTCTTCCCTCTTCAATACCAAATAGCTTGGCGTAGTTACTTTCCTTCCTTCAATTATAACGTGCCCATGGACTATGAACTGCCTTGCCTGTTCTATGCTTCTCGCCATGTTCCCCCTATAAACTATGGTCTGCAGTCTCCTGTTCATTATATCATTAACATTCAAGTTAAGAACGTTTTCCATTCTTGTGCCATCATCAGCCAATCCATATTTTTTTAGCCTGTCAATAAGCTGCCTCTTCTCTACATCCCCCTGACTTGAGCTGGAAGCAATCAACTTCTTAGCTACCCTCTTGAACCTGCCAAGCATATAGGAAGCCTTCCATATTTCCTTCTTGTTCTTTACCCCATATTCCTTGCTGAGTTTCCTCTCTTCCTCTAGCCTTTCTCTCTGCCATGGGTGCGATGGAGGTGAATACTTTTTGCTTTGCTTTTTTATTGATCCCATTTTATGATTTTGCCTTCGCAGGTGCTGCCTTCTTCTTTGCCACTCCTACAGCAGAACCCTTCCTGAAATGTGCCTTGGTCCTTTGGCCCCTAACAGGCTGTCCTTGCGTATGCCTAATTCCTTTGTATGATTTTATCATCTTCATCCTCTTTATGTCAAATTCAGTAGTAAGCTTTAAGTTTGATGATATTAAGTGCCTATCCTCTCCTGTTTCCCTGTCCTTCCTTCTGTTAAACATGAATCCCTTTATCCCATATTTAGCTGGATTTTTTATTATGTCCTCTATTTTTTTTAGCTCATCATCGCTGATGTTCCCTATCTTCCTGTTTTTTTCTATGCTTGAGATGATGCAAACAGCATTTGCAAGGGAATAGCTTACCCCTTTTATTTTTCTTAGTGCTAGGTACAATGGTTTATTGCCTAACAAATCAGCATCTCCTAGCCTAATCAGCTGCTTTTCTAACTTCTCTTCCATGGTCATTTTATTAAAAGATGGGTTTAAAAAGATTACGTTACGCTTTGGTTTTTAAAGCTGAAAAATTCGTGTTTTTTGCCAGCTGAATTTGCAAATATTCAAATATTCAAGAAACATAAAAAAATAATATTGGTTTTAAGTAAAAACTGAATACATTTCTGTTTACGCAATCCCCACAAACAGCCTGTACTTGTCTTCGTTGTTTAATTCCATCAATATTCTTTTTATTATTATCTTTTCTGGGTCAGGCAGCAATTTAACCCTCTCCTTTATGTCATGCAGGCTTTCAAACTGTTTTTCTTTCCTAATTTCCAGTATCTCCCACATGTGCTTCTTTCCGATACCAGGCAGCAATTCGATCTGATGCCTTCTTGCGTTTATAGGAGATGCATTGTTAAAGAAAGCAACAAACTTCTGCTCGTTCTTCTCTACTAAGTCCTTAAGCAGAACATCAAGCTCAACCTTCGCAGTCTCTGTAAGCTTGTCTAGCTGTATCTTTCCAAGAATATGGTGTATCTTGTCTCTCTTGCCCTCTCCAATGTAAACCTCTTCATTCAGTTGCAGAGTAGCTTCTTTTTTTGGCACCAGTTCCAGAAGAGTAAAGAATTTTTTGCCTATAGCTTGCACTATAGCTGTCTTCCTGTGCACCGGCCTTGTATCGAAAGGATATCCATTCGGAAGGATATCCAGTATTACTGCATGCTCTTCCTTCGCTGTACCTTGCATCATTCTCTTTATAGCAAAACATCTTATTTCTCTTTGATAGCATCAAATATCTTTGCTAGCTCGTCCTGCTTGAGCGTCAAAGTTTCCCCGCTCAATATTATCTTCAGGCTCTCAATATCTTTTGGATTTATGTCAATTATCTTGTCAACATGCCTCTCCCTCAGCCTTGGTATGCCCAATGCATTTAATCTCTCTCTAATATTGTTTGCATCGCTTATTTTCATGGTCGCAAACTGGTCCAAGTAATCCTTTGCCTTTTTTGCCCTGAAATTCAATGACCCATCTCTCTTCTCGATCCCATCCAGCTTGCTTTTCAGCTCAACCATTGCAATTGGCTTCTCATTGATTACTTCTATTATTGGCATTTTACTTTACCCTCTTCAGGTGCACCGGATGCACTATAAGCTTTTTTAGTTTATCTCCATCCTTTATCGAAACTTTATAGCAATCCCCTTGCTTTCCAGTCACAATCCCTGTTTTCCCATGGAATCTTGGGTAATACATTCCATCCTGGTATGATGAATCAGCTGAAAGGTTTACCTTCTCGTTAACCTCAAAACTCTGCAAATACCTCTTTATGTCAATCCTGCCCCTCTGCCTTATGTTTCTCCTCAACTTGTTTCTAGTTTTCCTTCTAAATCCGCCTACTCTCTTTGCCATACCATTATTTCAGAATATCAAATTTATAAACCTTTTTATGGGGCTATGCGTGGTGTCCTAATATTATTTTGTAGTCCAAAACAAAAAAGAACTCCTTACTTAGAATTCTCGGCTATCTTGCTCAGGACCTTGTCAATTGCAAAGAACAAGTTGTAATCACTTACCTCGGCATTGTAAGGATTCGCGTTTATCACCAGCTTTCCCTTTATTTCATACTTCTTGTTTTTAATGTTGTCAGTTGAATGCAATTCCTTAAGATGCAGGCTCAATTCCTCAAATGGACTCACCTTGTCATGTATCTTTCTGGCATAATTTCCAACCATCTTTTTTACTACTATCAGTTTCTCTTTTTCAAGTTCCTTAAAGCCAACAAGCTTTATGTTGCCGCCCAATTCAATCATACTATCATAATATAATTTTGTACATTATATAGTTTTCTATGCATTTTTGTTTGTATCGCTATATGCAGTTTTAACAATCCCTATTTCATCTTTGTTCAATGGCATTGAAAATTTTTAGTCCTATTTTTGGCATTAATTCAACTGCTTAACCACATAAGGTCCTTCCCTTCTGTATCCCAGCTTGTAGAAATATTGTCTTGCGCCAACGCCTGCAATAACCACAATCTTTGTCTTTTTGTTCTGCTTGGCAATTCCCTCTGCCTTTTTCAGCAAAGATTTTCCATAGCCAGTATGCTGTAGCTCATTTCCTTTCGCTGCCCTTCCTATCTCAACAGCTGGTGAATAAACATGCAACTCCCTGATTATCGCAGATCTTCTGCTTATCTCTTTTCTCAACAAGCAGCTTGGAATCCTCAGCCTGCAAAATCCAACCAAAACCTTATTTTCAGTGTCTTCTGCAGATATAAAATACTCAACTCCTTTCGAAGCATTGTACTTTTTAACCATAATCTCTACTTTTCCAATCTTGCCTGCCCTGCCTGATTCCCTGCACCTGATGCATTTGCATTCTATATCCTTCTTTTTCAATAATTCCTGTATGACCTGCCTCAGGTTTGTATTTCCAACAGCTGCCTCTGTCATGTGTGTTGGTATGTCTCTCTGAACCCTTGAAATCCTTGCATATCTTGGCACTGTTCTTTTGAACTCGGATATTAATTCCGCTGTTTCATTCATTCCCAACAGCTTGTATTTCCCTCTCTTCCAGAGCGAGTAAAGCTCAGTTCCCTTTAGAACCATGCACGGGTAAATCTTCAGCATGTCTGGCCTGTAATCAGGGTTTTTGAACAATTCTTTCATCCCAGCCAGTTCTTTTTTCTTGTTTTCGCATAATCCAGGCATATAATGCGCTGTTATCTTAAACCCAAGGTCTTTCAACACCCCAAAGCTTTCGATTGCATCCTTGGCTGTATGTCCCCTCTTCACTTTCCTTAAAACATCATCATAAACTGACTGAACGCCTATTTCAACCCTGGTGGCACCAAATCTCAGCAATTCATTTCCATGCATTAATTTTCCATAATC
>JAGVXQ010000036.1 GCA_018303705.1 Candidatus Woesearchaeota archaeon | reverse complement strand
ACGACAACTGCAACAAGCTCAGAGTTTACTGGACCATTTATTGGCATTGAAAATGACTTTGTATATGACGATGCAAGTGATAATCCTCCAGGGGTTGGGGACTGCATAGACTTGCCAAACAATTACATAAGCATATGCTATGACAGTTTGACTGTATCAGATGACAAGTATGCGACCTATACATTTGAAATGGATACTTCAACTGACCTAGACCAGGCTGGCCTACAAGACAATTTAACTGGTGTAAGCACATTATATATACATACACCTGTTAATGAAGGTCTTGTAATTGATGTGGCTAATTTTGACAACAACGGCACATCAAATACAGACATTAAAACTGACAAGATATGGCTGTGGGCAAATGTCGACGATGGTGGTACTAATGGCCTGGGAGGTTTGCTTGTCTTTTATTCAGACACGAACAACAAGGTCAGGGTTGCAGGAAACATAAGCAATGCATCAAGTTCAGCACAGGCTTTCCATATAAACTATGGGAGCACTAAGGACAATGATATCTTGGTAAATGTAGGTGGTGACACTGGATTAGGAAGTGGCGATGATATGAATGTAACAGTAAGGCCATATGAGGCTACTGACCAACCAGGATACAATGACAATATTACAATGCAATGGAGATTTGGTGCTGCTGGAGGCATTACCAGTTTAGGTGCAACTGCTTCATCAGAAGAAGCTGGTGAAGTTCGATGGGAGAAGTTATCAACAGGTGATGTTGCTATAGGAACCAAAGATGAAGACCATAGGGGAAGATATGGTATAATTATAAGGGACCAGAAATCACATGGCTCAAGCGACTCTGTTGTATTAGACATACCTGCTGACATTGTAAGGGCCAATATTGTTGTAAAGGGAAGAGCTTCTACTACAACAAGCGGCAGTGGAGAAACATGTACTCCTGCAGAAGTAAATCCTGTGACATTGACTGATGACCAGGTAACAGACCCAACCAAGTACAACTTGATATTGGTTGGCGGACCTAGGGCAAATCCATTGGTTGAGACGCTGAACTTTGGAATAACATCTGCTGGCTGGTCATTTAAGGATGGCGAGGCAGTAATAAAGTTAGCAAACAATGGAGACAAGGTTGCCATGCTAGTGGCTGGTACTCAGGCTTTAGACACGCAGAGAGCAGCAAAGGTAGTAGCAAACTACAAGAACTACAAGCTAGAGAACACAGAAGTGCTTGTTACTGGAACAACCTTAAGTGACATAACAGTAAAGAACTTGTAAAAAGGCTAAAAACCTTTTTCTTTTTTTATATTATTTTTTAATAAAAACAATTTTAAATCCTTCTATTAATAGAACTTTATATGGATGAATATGAGGAAGAGTACCATAGAAAAATACATGAAAGGCTGCTAAAGAATAGGCATTATTATATGTTTAGGGCAGGTTATTCCAAGAAAAACTATATTGGATACTTAAAAGGCAGCATATTTGAATTTGGGTGTGGAATGGGCCAGAATATATACCTTGCCAAAGATCATGCTGTTGGCTTTGACATATCTAAATTTGCAGTCAATGAATGCAAAAAGAGGGGCATAAATGCTGTAAATAGCTTAGACAAGATAAAAAATAAGGATGGGTGCCTTATGGTACATGTTCTAGAGCATGTTGAAGAGCCACTTGAATGCTTAAGGGAAATAAAGTCCAAGCTTAATAATAATAGCAGGATTGTGATTGTCTTGCCTGTATACAGAAGAAACAAGCCTGAAACCCATGATTATGGCATGGACAAATCACAGCACTTATATTACTGGAATTTTGCTGCCATCAATGCATTGCTGAAAAGGGCTGGATTCAATGTTATATTAAACAGATTTAATTATGCAAGAGGGTTTTCATTCTTTTACACAATGCCATATTGGCTTGCGTTTGCCTTGACAAAGATGCTTGGAATCATAACAAACACAAAGGAAATGATAATAGTGGCTGAAAACTCAGGAGAAAATTCTATTCCTTGATGCTGTCCCAGGTCCAGCCTGAAATCAAGTGCTTGCATTTAACTGATGTGTCTGCGTATACCTTAAAGCCCAGGTTAAAGGCATCATAGCAAAACCAAACATCATCAAATCCTTCGAAATCCTTGCTAAACCTGAACCGGATATTTTTTAATATATCTTTGCGTATTAAGACACAGCCAAGGCCGCAGGCTCCAACTTCTATGAGCCTTGGCTTCAAGACATCCCTTTCAAGCATAACCTTAAGACTATTGGTGCCAGACTTCTTATAAAGCACGGGCCTAAGGCCTAATTCAATGGCTTTGTCTTTTTGGTATGTGAAATAAACGCCGCTGACTATGCCTTTATCATGTCTAATAAGCCTTTGAATTACATCTTTTGGTGGGATTACATCCTGTTCGAGGGAAAGAAAATAATCATAATCACAGTCCAATACTTTTCTTCTAATAATATTTCTGGAATCCACTATTCTTTGCTTTGCACTTTCAGTGTAAGGCACCTTTACGACAGGCAGGCCTTGGCTTTTTATGGCCCTAAAATATGAATTGCCTTTTGAATTGTCAACCAAAAGCACATCAAAATTGTCATATGACATGCTTTTAATTGCAGAAGCATATTGAGCAAGGCAATAGCTCTTATGGGATGAAGTTGGGCATCCAACAAGCACTTTCGGATTCATTCTGTTTGTGATAATTTTTATTATACCTAATAACCAAACGAAGGTTATAGTTAAGAAGTAGGAAAGTTTTTTAAAGATTCGTTTTAAGGTAAGAGTATGGTTTCTGAAAGCAATGAAAATCATGAAAAAATAGAGGCCAGAAAAAACAAATTATACAGCATATTTAAGGGCGCGGGCTGGATATATTATGGCATTCTTGCAGCAATGATTTACTTTGGATACTACATAAGGACAAGAAACATTGGGCTGTTAACTGATATTACAACAGGCAAGTTAATACCTTCAGACCCTGATGCCATGCTATTCTTAAGGTATGCTGAGTACATATTGGAAAATGGCAAACTTATGGCGATTGATACCTTAAGGTACTACCCTATAGGATACAGAACTGCTGGAGAGAATGTAGTGCTTTCATATGTGATTGTTTACTTATACAAAATTATTTCAGTATTCAAGGATGTAACTTTGCAATATGTTGATGTAATATACCCTGCAATAGCATTCATATTCATAATGGTATTCTTTTACTTGTTTGTCAAAGAACTGTTCAACCACAAGGTTGCATTGGTAGCATCTGCATTTCTTATTGTGATACCAACATTCTTGTTCAGGACCATGACAGGGGTTTCTGACAAGGAGGCATTGGCTTTTGTGCTAATGTTTGCCTCACTATATTTTTTGGCTGCTTCATGGAAAAGCTCAAGTTTGAGGAAGAAGGCTGTTTATTCTGTGCTTTCAGGGGTGAGCACTGGCTTAATGGGATTAACATGGGGTGGAACAAGCTTCATATTCGTAACTGTTGGCTTGTTTGTGATAGTAGAAATATTGCTTAACAAATTCGACAAGAATGATGTTTATTCCTACATGGCCTGGTATTTTTCTGTGGTTGCAATGATTCAAGTGTTCAGGCTCGGGAATTTTTCGATGAGCTCGCTGCTGTTTACCCTATCCGGAGGCGCGCTAATGACATTGGGATTGTTGCTGGCAATTGTCAACCTTTTAATAAATGACAAAGACATTCTTGGAATAAAGGGAAAAATAAAGGAAAAGATGCCTTTAAGCATTTTTAGCCTAATCATAACATTGGCGATAATAGTTATAGGCATTGGCATTACATTTGGCCCTGGCTTTTTTGCACAAAAATACAGTGAGCTATACACAGGGCTAACAGCACCTTTTGGAGAAACAAGATGGTCGCTTACTGTGGCTGAGAACCACCAGCCCTATGTAAAGGAATGGGTTGGGCAGCTAGGCATGCCTTTTGTTCTGATGTTCCTTATTGGATCCAGCTTATTGTTTTATGAAATGATTACTATTATTGGGGTTGAAAGATGGAAAATCATGGGCGTGACGCTGGCTTATACCTTGTTCATATTCCTTTTCATATTTAGCAGGTATTCCCCTGAATCAAGGCTAAATGGAACAAATAACCTTTCTGTTAATTTATACTTCGGATCCTTGGCGTTATTCATTTTATTCTTAGGGATAATCTACTTTTATTTGTTTTTTAAGAACAATGCCATATTTGAAAACATAAACAAGATTGACAAGAAATATACGTTCATATTCATATTATTCCTGCTGATGCTAATTGGAGCGAGGTCTGCAGCAAGGCTAATGTTCGTATTCTCGCCAATAATATCAATAATGGCTGCCTTACTTGTTTATCTAACATATGAATATGCCAAGAGCATGAAAAAGGATTTTTACAAGATATCTATATTTGCGGCATTGCTGATAATACTTGCAAGCCCGATAAGCTTTGCTAAGATACCTCAAGGAATATTGGTCAGATACTCAAATTCTGTCCTTGAAACAAGCAAGTACATAGGACCGAATCTTGACAGGCAGTGGCAATATGCCATGAAATGGGCAAGGGAAAATACCAAAGAAGATGCTGTTTTTGCGCATTGGTGGGATTATGGCTATCTTATACAATATGGAGCAAGAAGGGCAACATTAAGCGATGGCGGAAATTCAAGGGGGGCAATAAATTACTTCACTGGAAGGCATATGCTGACAGCGCATTCTTATGTTGAGGCCCTGGAACTTTTAAAGGCAAACAATGCAACACACTTGCTTATAGTAAGCGATGAAATAGGCAAGTACCCTGCATATTCATCCATAGGCTCTGATATAAATTATGACAGATATTCATGGATAAACACCTTTACGCTTGATACAAATGATATACAGGAAACAAGGGATGGCAAGACATTCATATACAAAGGAGGAACTTCGCTTGACAAAGACTTTTTGTATAAGGGAAAGCTATTTCCTGCTGGATCAACAGACATAGGCGGCTTTATCCTGCCATTTAAAGAGCCTAATGGAACCAGCCAGCAGATGCAGCAGCCAAAGGCAGTTATGTTTTACAATGGACAAAGGTTTGATGTGCCTCTGAAATGCATATTCTTAGAAAACCAATTAATTGAATTTGATGGTGATGGGCTTGATGGATGCCTAAGGATAATACCTTACATAGAAGGGTCTCAAAGCATGCCTATTGGGGCTGCCCTGTACTTGTCGCCGGAAGTGAGGCAGACATTATTTGCAAAACTGTATTTGTTCAATGACAAAAGCCAGTATTTCAATGTTACATATGATGACAGCAATGGCATGCCTCTTGCAGTGTACAATGGCAGACTTATCGGACCATTAAAGATATGGGAGATTTCTTATCCTGAGAACTTAACAATACCAAAGGAGTATTATGGGGAAGTGCTGCCTGACCCAAGGGTTGACCAGGTCAACAATTAATTGGATGCAAGGTTCTTTATGATGAGAGGCTAATGTGGGAAAGGAAATAGAAAACAAATGGTATTATTTCAGCATAATAACATTGAGCATATACTTTATTATCAGGGTATTGAATGAAAGCAAGATATTGCATGTATTTCCTTTAGATTACACCAATGATTATGCAAGCCATATCGCGAAACTGTTTTTCCTTGACAAGTGCGGCCTGTTCGATCTCTGCCCATACTGGTACAATGGAGTTGATGTCTTCAGCATGTACCCACCAGGATGGTTCATATTTACATTACCGATATATTACCTAACGAACAACTTATTGTATTCTACATTTATATCTGAAATGATTTTATTCTTCATCAGTCTTTTGATAATAAATTACTTTGGCAAAAAACTTGACATTTCATTTGCAAAAAGGCTTGGTTTTTTTGTGCTGTTCTCATTCAATGCAATGTCCATAGGAAATTATGTAAGGCTTGGAAGGCTGCCAGAGATGTTTTCCTGGGTCAATTTTTTAGTGTTTGCCTTCTTGATGCTTTATTTCCTGAAAAAGAGGCTTGATTGGAGATTCATTTTCATAAGCATATTCTATGCCCTTATAGTGATATCACACCAGACTACTGCCATAGTAAGCTCTGTTTTGTTTTTGTCATTATTCTTGGCAAAGAGAGGAAAGGAAAAGATGATTGTTATTGCCAGCGCAGCCTTGGCCTTGGCATTATCTTCATGGTGGTGGATCGAGTACTTAATGAATGTTGGAGATGGGAGCGCGCTAACATATGTACTAAGCAATTGGCTTCTGGACTTCAAGACATTGCTTTATGAAAACATTGCTGCCATTATATTGCCCTTGGCTAGCTTAGCATTGTTTTATTTTTATATAAGGGACAAAAGCAAAGAAGAAAGACTTTTTTTCATACCAATTGTCGCAATAATCATATTGGTTATGACAAGGCTCATAGTGTTTATACCCTTATTTAATTATGTTTACACAGACCCTTACATGTACTTCATACTGTTCTTTGCGCTGTATTTCATGACCAAAACGAGGCTGCCAAGGCTGTTATATGCGTTAGCTGTGACAAGCCTTGTTTTGGTGCCAATTGCAAGCATAGCTGTGAATGAGGTGCATACGCCTTATCTTCCAAATTATGGAGAAAGGCAAAAGAATGCTGTTGAAATTGTGGATTACATTGAAGGAAGATTTTTCATTGACAGCTATGAAAATTATGAAACCTACTCAGAATTGCTTGAAGACAAAGACGCATTGTTTGCAAAGGCATTCTATGCATTAGCTGCCACCAAAGGAAAAAATGGGGCTGGAGGCTGGAACGAGCAATTTGTGAGCAAAGAATACAATAGGCTTGTAAACTCTAGGCTTGTTACAAGGGATTGCGATAAAATGAAAAACGATTTAAACACCTTAAATGTAACTGAAGTCATTGTTTTCGATGAAGATTGCATTGCTGTCAAAAAATGCGGATTAAATGAGAAAAAAAGGATAGGGGATGCATGTTTGTATGAGATGGATTCCAAGTGAGATAAAAAGAATGTATGATTTCTTGGGATTATCTGACAAGATTTACATAAGGCTCAGGTGGAGACTCTGCCCTTTTTTGCTTATTGAAAGGTTCCTGCCTAAAAGCGGAAAAATGATTGATGTTGGCTGCGGATATGGGCTGCTTGCCAACTTAATTGCATTGAAAAGCGCTGACAGGGATGTTCATGGGTTTGACTTGAGCAGAAAAAGGGTTGAGATAGCGAAGAAAACCATTGTGAACAGGAAAAACATACATTTTGAGATCAAGAATGTAAAGGATTTGAAGCTTGCCAGCTGCGATGCCATCGTAATGAGTGATTTCCTGCATCATATTCCTTATGCTGAACAGGAAAGGCTGATAAAACAGGTTCATGGCAAGCTGAAAAGCAAAGGAATCGTGATAATACAAGACATTGAAAAAAGGCCCTTGTGGAAGTATTTGTTTGCATCCAATCTTGACAGGCTTTTGAACTGCTTTCCAAGGCTTTATTACAGGGACATAAGTTCATGGCCAAGGATGCTTGAACGAAACGGATTTAGCGCAAGCGCAATAAAAGCTGACAAGGGATTGCCTTTGCCTGATGTTCTGCTTGTTTGCAAGAAGACTTAGATTTGTAACTTATAGATTTAAACAAAATTATATAACCTAACTATTTATTATGTGGTTTATGGATGAGAAAAAAGGGGCCAGATTCTTTTTAAAATTCCCGCTTACAAATTTAAATGCATTACTGAAGGTAATTATTTTTGGATTGATACCTATCTTAAACCTAATTAGCTTCGGCTATATTTTATTTGCAGCAAGGAACATTTATGAAAAGAAATAAGAAATGCCTGATTTTAATGAATATTCGATAAAGTCTTATTTTATTGTGGC
This sequence comes from Candidatus Woesearchaeota archaeon, assembly GCA_018303705.1. Lineage (GTDB taxonomy): Archaea > Nanobdellota > Nanobdellia > SCGC-AAA011-G17 > JACPNG01 > JAGVXQ01. The sequence goes on along the minus strand of JAGVXQ010000036.1, from coordinate 215 downwards.
GCTTCTTGCAATTGCAATAGGAATAATTTATGCAGTTCCAATTGCATTATTTGCCGGCCTATTATACCTATTAGTTATGACCTTAAAACTTGTTGCAATATCTATTATTGCATTTATTCTAGTTATTCCTATCTCAATTATTGTTGCATTGATGTCAGTTGCTGCCTTGCTTAGGTTCATTGAAACTGACGAGTTTAAAGAGGCGTTTAATTTAA
>JAGVXQ010000009.1 GCA_018303705.1 Candidatus Woesearchaeota archaeon | reverse complement strand
GTCAAACTTATTTTCCAATGTCAATGGAAAGTTTGACATTGTAATTTTTAACCCACCATATTTGCCAAGGGATAAGAGGGAAAGCAAGAAGGATTCTTTGGCTTTAAGCGGCGGAAAAAATGGGCATAAAATAATTGAAAAGTTTTTGAAACAGGCAAAAAAACACCTGAATAAAAACGGGAAGATTTTGGTTGTTGTCTCTTCATTGACAGGGGATGTTGAGAAATTGTTTAAGGGGAATGGATATGAGTTTAAGATGCTGAAGCAAGAGAGTTATTTCTTTGAAAAATTAATGGTTTATTTAGTTTGGATGAATAATCCATAGCTTGTTGTGATGGGTAGCTTCACTTAGCATGGCTTTAAATTGCAGGAAGCTGCTGCATTCATGGCCAAGAACTTTGTTATTTCATACGTTGCTTCTGGCAAGCCTATGTTCGTAAATTCTAGCAAGTTGGTAATTCTTGATATCTTAGGTTGGTCCTGATTGCTCATTTCGCCTGCAATTTCTTCAAGCAATCCCTTCTTAAGTGGAGTGGGCCATAGTTTGCATATAAATCATAAACATATTTTTTTTTAACATCCACATTAATTCTTGCACTATACACTTAACATTTATATTTCATCAAACTTTTTTCTTAAATTATTTATTTCATGATTAGTTAGCCTTCCAGCATAAGCCTTTAATTCCATATTAAACCTTCGGGCTATTTTTATTCTTTTATTGCATTTATCTTTATTTATCGGCTCTGTGCCAAGCATTGGAATATAATACTGATTGTCTATTCTGTCTTTCTTAAACTCAGAAAATATTAGGTAAATTCTTTCCAGTTTGAAGAGAGCTTTCATTAGAATTACCGCTCCAGAATGGTTCTCACACTTTATACCATATTTGAAGAATAAAGACATTACTGTATTATATATTGAATAGTATGCTTCTGACACCGCGTTTTCGTAAATTTCTGCTTCGTATGCCAATTTTGCAACCAGAATACATTTTTCACTTTTTATTAGGTAAGATTTTGATATCTATTCAGAGGGTTCTACAAGCATTAATGAACCTTCAGCTTTTAGTTTATTCAAAAAATTTGATTTTTTCATAATATTCTTCCCCCCCTTTGATTATCACATGATTTTTGATAATCTCTTTTATTAATAAATCGTCTTGATTGAATTTTCCAATCTTTACACTTATTAGATCGTAGATTTTCTGGACATCTTCTTTTATTTTTTGGCTCGTTGTGTCAAGGTATATGTCAATATCACTGTCTATTTTAGGCGTTCCCTTTGCATAACTCCCAAATAATAGTATCAAGCTGCATTTGCTTTTTTTCATTACATCATGAAATATTGGCTCAAACTCCGGGTGGATGATTAGCACCCTTGTTAATTTATAATTTTCAGCATTTAGAACGAAGGACATTGATATAAGGTTTTTTTTGATAAAGTAAATGTGATTTTTCCCTTCGACTTTATAATCAAGCACGTTCATGTTTCTAAGCTCTGTTAAGATGGATTGCACTCTTGTAAGCGATGTTTTTAGCTCTTTTGCAAGTTCCCTTCCATGCAGCCCTTTTTTTAGCAGAAGAATAAGTATTTCATATTGGTAATTGACTTTTATTTGGTTCATATGATTTTTAATAAATTCAATATTATTTAAATGTTTCGCTTTACATTATCAGAATGCCATAGTTTGTATGTAAGTCATAAACAGATTTTTTTAGAGTTGACCTGATTTTGAGGTATGTCGCTTCTGGCAGTCCTATGTTCGGAAGTTCTAGCAAGTTGGTAATTCTTGATATCTTAGGTTGGTCCTGATTGCTCATTTCTATAGCGATTTCTTCAAGCAAACCTTTCTTAAGTGGAGTAATGCCCTCTAACACATTTCCATCAAGCATGTCCTGTATTTCTGCATAAGAATGGCTGCCACCATTATATGACCTGTCTTCTAGCAATGCGCATATCGTGTCTGCTGCACAGAACATCAAGTCATCTAACTTTACAATGCCATTTAAATTATTCCAAATTCTATGGTGGCCTTGCTGCCTGTGAAGTTCCCTTGAGCTATGTATCAAAGGCAATAGTTCAACTTCACCGCCATATTCGAAAGATGTTAATCTTTTTTCAATATCATATTTTTTTACTAACCTGTATTGCAATGCCTCCCCTGATATTACAGGCCATTCTAATTTGTTATTTTTACCTGCTAGATCATGTGGCCTATCTGGATCTTCTGGATAAAGGCCAAGAACAAGAGCAAAATATTCAACGTGACAGCTATGCTGCACTGAAGATAAAAGCCATTTGTGAACTTCTTTAGCATCTGGTAAGATAATGTTTACCATAAAGATAATATGCTAAGGATAAGATTATAAGGCTTTCTCGGTGAAGTATCCGTTTAGCTAACCGCAAAAAATAAACACTAATTCTTATTTACCTTAAAAATCAAGGTATCCTGAACCTGCTTATGTTGGTTTTTCTTAAGAAAGTTAATACATTTTAAGGGAAACAGATGGCAGGTAAGGAATCTCGATTTTGGTTTTGAACTATGCTGCTTGTTTAGCACTTTCTATTACTTTTTTTACATCACCAGAAAACACTTTGCTGGCTTTTAGTATCTCAACCGCTATTATTGAACCAGCTCGGGATATATCAAATACTATACCATTAGGTAACTCGATACTTTTCCAGTACTTTTCGTTCTTTAATTGTATAGATAATATGTCTTCTTCTTTATCATACCAACTTTCCATTTTTTGCCACTTAGTCTAACCAGTAAGCAGTTAGTATTTTTATACCTTTGCCTTTCCTTTTATAAACAACCTTTAGTATCCTACCGGATGGAGGAATTCTACATATTGAGTTCCAAGCATCATCCCAATGCCTGTCTTTTAATCTACCCGAATTTTGTATACAGTATTCAATTAAGTCATCTGTAATATCCAGCCTATATTCTTTCTTTTTTAACCAATGTTTGGAGTATTCAAATAACATTTATAGGTAATAAGAAATTAAACTTAATATAACTTTCGTCGAATACGTTTAGCTAACCATAAAAAATAAACACTAATTCTTATTTACCTTAAAAATCAAGGTATCCTGAACCTGCTTATGTTGGTTTTTCTTATTATCTTGCCGTTCTTCAATGAAAACTCGTAAGTATATTCAGTATATTCAAGTTCCTTTATTGGCATTCCTGCTGAAATGAATGTAAACAAAGGATCATCTGATAAGACCTCTATCTCGCCATTCTGTATCTTTAGCTTTGCGTTGTTGACTATGCCATTGAACCTTACTGTAGGCTCTGCACCAACCCATTCATTGTTTATCCTTATGCCACGCTTTGTCTTTTGGTATCTTATCTTTGCATCTCCTGTCATCTCTGTCTTGTTAGGATTAAAAGATATTATGCTTTTTGGCTCGAATGAAACCTGCAAGATTATGTGGGTTGAGTCATTCTTGTAGGAATCTATGTTCAACGTTCCGTAGCCGCCAAGGTCTGGAGATGTGTCTATGTCTCTATGCCTTAAGTCTGTGTTGAATGTTGCCCTGCTTATTTTGCTGAATTCATCAGTTCCATTTATCAATATCAAGCTTGAACCTTCTGCATATGCTGTTTCCTTTATGTTGTTCAATTTGAGCTCGTTTATTGTAAATTCAGATGAATCTTCTGTCAGGTACTCGAAAGAGTTGTCATTGGTTGCAAATATTGAGAACTTTGCTTCATAATCTCCTATTGCTGCATTTGAGCTGTCCCAGGTTATCTTGTAGCTTAGCTCGCCTGGAACCATGTCTGCATAGCCGTAACCATAGCCATAGCCAAAAAATGTTGTCTTGTTGGACAATACACTGTTGTTGTCAAGTCCGAAGCCAGAGCCAGAATTGTAGCCATAGCCAAAATTGGCATTGTTTGAAATGACTTGTATTGACATGTCATTGCAGCCAGATATTATGTTTCCGTTTAATGAGAAAGTACAAGTTACATTGTTGTTGATAATTAGTCTTAATTCGGTTGCAGGTATCCTTTCGGGGTCTTGTATGTCAACCAATGCATCAAAAATTATGCTGTCGCCCTTGTTGTATATTGTCTTGTCTGTTGTTAAGTCTACGTTAATGCCTTTTGCAGGGCCTGCCATTATAAGTAGAGAAATTATAGATACAGTTAAAAAAATGCTTATTAGCTTATTCTTCATTGTAGCCTCTTTTTTTTGCCCTTACACTGCTCTAATCTTTTGTCATAAGCTTAATTTGAATATAAGCATTGCTATACTGCTATGAATAGGATAGATATAAACATTGTTGTACTTGAGCATAGTGAAAAAAGCAGGTGATACTGCAGAATATATTTTTGAATATGCACATTAAATTTATTATGGTTCGGCCATATTCGCATTTGAAATCAAGGTGAAAGCGTATAAGAATTTAATAATTTTTAAGTTTTTGTTCAATTGCTTTTTTTAAAACAGTGATATGCAACTGAAACTTTACCTTAAACAAATTCCAATCATCATATTTTAACAACTGCCCCCTATAATTTACTGCATTTCTTCTAAGCCTTATTGTTTCCAAGAATTCCCAATCTATCTCTAATTCTGGATGTTTAAAACAAATGTATGCATTTTTACATTGATGGTTATCGGCTTCAATGCCTTCAAACAGCAAATATGCTTCAATTAAACCCCCCAAAGACTCATAGTAATCACGAAAAACGAATGTCCAATCAATACTTTCCCTTGGAATGCCTTTAGATTTATCATCTATAAAGTTGAGGCCTTTTTCAGCAACATCTTTCAATGATTTTATGAGTTCAACATCAACCACTTTCTCTTTTAATTTGCCTGTGCTAATACAAACCTTGTAAGTCTCGTCCAACTTGTCGATTTTGAACTCCATCTAAGCGACCTCAGCTATATCTTGTATCTGTCCTTTAATAAGGTAACCATTGACAACATTTTTTATTAATCCAGTTTTTACCTCTTTTATTTCATGTTTATTATTAAAAGAATGCAGCTCTATAATTCTGTCCAGCTTAATTTCATAAAAATGTTTATTAAAACCTTCTGCGCTGCCATATATAAAAATGTCAATATCCGAGTTTTTATACCAATCCCCCTTTATCCAACTGCCAAAAATAATAATTGTATTTGCAGTTTTAAGGGATGATAACTGTTGAATAAGCCCACTACTATAAAGCAGGTCCAATGCATAAATTTTTTTTAGGGACTTATAAGCCATATTGTTGGCTCCACTAACAAAATACGGAAACTTTCCTTTCTTTTTAACACGGCTCAATAGGCCATTATCTACATATTTTTTTAACCATTTATTGGCAACCACCTTCGTAACTTTAGCTTCTCTAACTATTTCTTCAAAATGCCATTCTCTTAGTGGGCTATTTTCCAAAATGATATTCAGGATATTTTCTTCCTTACTGGGGCTTGCCATATATTAGTATGTCTCAGTTATACTATTTAAACATTTTGGTTGATTCCAGTTGTGGCTTGCTGCGGCTGGAGTATCATTTAACCTGAACATGAATTATAACTTGTTGCCAATCGTGAAAGAATATTAGAAAGGTTTAAATAGTAATTATATTTAATATTAGTAATAAATATACTAAAATATAATAAAAATGCAACTAAGCAAATTGGAGAGCGATGCATACGAGGAACTTAAGAAAAACAAGATTAAGCTATTCAGGATTGCAGACTTATGCCTTCTTTTAAAAATAGACAAGACAGCTGCATACAACCTTGTCAAGGCTTTAAAGAAAAAATCTGCAATAAAAATGGCAGGAAAGGGCTTTTTTTCTGTTGGCGATGCAGATGAATTTGAGATAGGGACAAGAATAAGCAGCCCTTCTTATATTTCATTTTGGTCTGCTTTAAGCTACTATGGGTTTTCAGACCAAATGCCAAAGAAAGTGTTTATCGCAACAACGAAATATTGCAGAGATATTAATAATTTCAAGTACATAACCTTATCAAAAAAAAGATTTTTTGGGTATGTTAGCATAGGGGAGATCGTCATTGCAGAAAGGGAAAAGGCGATAATAGATTCGCTGTTATTCCCAAAATATTCAGGGGGCATCAAAGAGGTAATAAAATGCATGAAAGCCGCACTGGGGCAAATAGACATAGAAAAATTAATTGATTATGCATTGAAGACTGAAAGCAATGCTGTATTAAGAAGGCTTGGATTTTCATTGGAATACCTAGGCTGCAAAAATAACACTGAAAATATAAAAAAGAAAATTGGAAAGGGATACGAGCTTCTTGATCCGAGCATGAAGAAGCAAAACAACCCAAACAAACAATGGGGGCTCTACATAAATTGGTAAACCATAGAAAATGATAACTTTGGACGAACTTAAAGAAGCAAGGAGAAAAAGAAAGATGACTCTTTATTATGAAGAGAAGGAATATCTGCAATATATTTTCCTCAATGCAATATCAAGGCATTACAAAAATTTTACTTTTAAAGGAGGCACTTGCCTAAGGATTTGTTATGGGCTGGAAAGGGCATCGGAAGACTTGGATTTTAGCACCAACCTGGGTGTTAGCAAAATAAAAGAAATAGTTTACAATTACCTAAAAGAGTTTGATTTATTGAACATACACCACAAAGTTTATTCTGAAAAGGAGTTTGAAGGCAATTTTAGGATAGAGATAAGATTTGAAGGGCCCCTATTTTCAGGGGATTTAAGGTCCACAAACACAGTTAAAATAGACTTTAACAAGAGAAAAGCAAAGAGCAGTGTGGCAAGAGTTGTGCAAAAACTATTCTCAGATGTGCCATTGTTTACGATTGCTGTTCTCAGCGAAGAAGAAATCTTTTCAGAGAAGGTAAGGGCATTGGTTAACAGGGGCGAGCCGAGAGACCTATATGATGTATGGGCCTTAATGAGCAAAGGAGTTAAAGCCGACAAAAGACTTATTCTCGAAAAACTAAGGGAAGAGCATTCCAAAATCAACAATTTGAAATTTCCAACGAGGCAAGAGTATGAAATTGGGCTAAAAAACCTTGTCGAGTTCCTTCCAAGATACGAACAGGTTAAGGCTGAAGTTTATAAAATTATAAAAGGACTGCAATAGAGCATTCAGGGGCATTGCCAATCATGAGCATATTGGAAAGGCGTTAGCAATTATAGTCCATCATGGGTTGATGAACACTATAACATGGTAAACTCACAGATAATTAAATATACTAAATCAGATAGTATATAATAGCGAAGTAATAAATATAAAAATGACTAATGTAGAGTGGTTAAAGGAAGAGGGGGTGAAATATAAAGAGGATTAAAAATGGTGATAGAAGAGCATTCAAATGATTCTGGGTTGCTAAAGTCAGGTAGTATATTTCTTGTTGGTTCAGCAGTTGTGGCAATTTCCAATTACCTTTACCATCTTTCAATGGGAAGAATGCTTGGACCAGGAGAATATGGTGTCTTGGCAAGCCTGTTCGCATTGATATACCTGGCATTGTTCTCAAACAATGTGTTTGTGCTTGTTGTTTCAAAATATGCTGCCGAGTTTCACAGCGACAACAAGCATTGCTTTTTGAAGAGGCTGATACAAAAGGCATTAAAAAAAGTGCTTGCTTATGGTGCTGTTTTTTTGATTATTTACATATTGTTTACACCATATATAGCAAGGTTCATGAACATAGAAGGCACAAAGGGGCTTGTGATTGTTGGAATAACAGTTTACCTCTCATTGATAAGCACAGTTGTCTTAGGCTCTCTTAATGGCATGCAAAAATTCTGGTGGCAGAACATTGTAAATTCTGGGTCTGCCTTGCTGAAGCTTTTGCTTGCTGTGCTGTTTGTATACCTTGGCTTTGGAGTTAATGGTGCATTGATAGCAATTGCTTTAAGTGTTGTTGTAGGCATAATAATAGGAATATACCCATTAAGTGAGAGCCTTGGAAACATTGAAGGCAAAGATTTTGATGCACAAAGAATATACAAGTATGCCATGCCTGTGTTTTTTGCTTCACTGCTTTCGATGATGATAATAACATCAGACCAAGTTTTGGTAAAGCATTACTTTTCTGCTGATGACTCTGGAAATTATGCTGCTGCAGGAGTTATTGCAAAAGCCATCTGGTTTGTTTCTGCCTTTATGACCCCTGCCTTGTTCCCAAAGGTTGTTGCTGGAATA
>JAGVXQ010000008.1 GCA_018303705.1 Candidatus Woesearchaeota archaeon | reverse complement strand
ATTAGATATTTCTTTTTCAGGAAATGGCCTGTATAATCTTATCCTTAGCAAGCCACCTTTCTTGTTTTTCTTTCTCAATGCATCCACAGCAGCCTTGCATACTGTGCTATTAGCGCCCATCATGACTATTGCAGACTCCGCATCTCTCAGTCTATAAGATTCTGCTAAGTCATATTTTCTTTTTGTTAATCTAGACCATTCAGCTTGCACCCTCTTTATTGCTTTAAAAGAGTCTAAATGAGCCTTATGCAGCTGAGATTTGTAAAACATATAATCTTCCATTGCAGGAGCAGCATATGTAACTGGTTTGTCCATGTTTATCTTAAACCTTAAATTTATACTCGGCAAAAACCCATCAACTAATTTTTGGCTTGGAACCTCAACCTCTGTCCTTGTATAGCTTTGTATAAAACCATCCATGTTAACAATAACAGGCAACAAAGTACTTTCAGCTATCTTGTAAGACATTATTACAGAGTCCATAACCTCTTGGTTTGTTTCTGACATGAATATTATCCAGCCAGAATCGCGTACAGCTAATATGTCACCATGGTCGCACCATAAAGTCAACGGTGCTGAAACACCTCTAGAAACATTAGCCATCACTATTGGCAATCTGCACCCAGAGACATTGTACAGAATTTCATGCATCAGCAGCAATCCCTGGGATGACGTTGCTGTAAACGTCCTGGCACCAGTCAATGCTGATCCAAAGGCAGCACTCATGACAGAATGCTCGCTTTCCAGCTGGCTAAATTCTGCATTAAGCAAACCATCTGTTTTCCATTTTGCAAACAACTCAATCATTGATGTTGTTGGTGTTATTGGAAAGCAAGGTATGCACTTTACTTTAGATAATCTTACAGCATATGCTGCTGATTCATTTCCATCAAGCAGTTCTTTCATTTTCCATTCTCCCTGTGTAGATCTCTTTCCATTATTATGCATTTGACAGGGCAAACCTCAGCACAAACACCACAGCCTTTGCATGTATAACTATCAGAATATGGAAAATCATTTTTGTCAAGGTTCATTGCTGCATCAGGGCAGTACAGCCAGCAGAACCTGCATTTGATGCATTTTTTTAGGTCAATGTTGGGCTTTAATACCCTCCAAGAACCCCTATTAGGTATGTTCTTCCCTGCTGTTGATATTGGAAATTCGTTTTTCTTGTTTATCCTTATTCTATTTTCTTTTGTTATCATCTTGAGCACAAAACATGGTTGTAACTTTTCTTTATTATGTTAATGTTTCTTTCAACAACATCCTTAGAATACTTAGACAGCTCTATTTTGATGGCTTCTGTCAGATGTTCAATTGTTATTTGCTTAAACAATGTTACAAATGCTCCTAACATGGCTATGTTGACTCCAAGAACATTTCCAGTCTCTTCCATCACTATCTTATCTGCGTCTATAACGCATTCATGCCTTAATCCTTTGACGCTGTTTGCCAGCACAATTGTACTTTTCTTCTTGCCTTTTAGTGTTTCCCTTAAATCAATAGTGTTGTCCATTATCAAAATGTAATCAGGCTCAAATATATATCCCCTTGTCCTAATTTCTTTTTTGTCTATCCTTACAAAGCTAGTCACAGGTGCTCCTCTTCTTTCCGCACCATACAAAGCAAAATCCTGTGTTTTGTACCCTGCTATGTAAGCTGCCCTTCCAAGTATCTGCGAAGCTTTCTTTACTCCCTGCCCGCCTCTCCCATGCAGCCTTATTTCTATCATTTTTTATCCCAAAAAACCATTCTTGCATCAACAACTTTGCCAATTTTTTCATTGATGATAAAGGGGTTTATGTCCAGCTCGAGCAGATTTCTATGCTTCATTGGTATCTTAGAAACTTTGATTAATGTTCTTTCCAAAAGCCTCAGGTTGACAGGTTTGCTTCTAAATCCATGCAGCAAGTTTCTTCCTTCCAGCTCATTTATCATAGAACGTGCATCATGCGAAGTAATAGGACAAACTCTAAAAGAAACATCTTTCAGCAATTCAACAAATATGCCCCCAATGCCAAGCATTAAAACATGGCCAAAAGTCTCATCATTATTAATGCCTATTATTATCTCTTTCCCCTCGACAAATTCCTGCACAAGTATGCCATCCAGACGAAATCCTCTTTTTTTAGCAACATCTTGCAATTCAATAAAATTCTTTTTTAGCTCGTCCATGCTTCTAACTATTCTCACCCCATTAACATCGCTTTTATGCAATGCATCCTTGGAAATGATTTTCAGCACGCAGGGGTATTTTTTAATCAAGTTTATGTTCACCCCATCTAAGCTCTTAATTAGCCTGCCTTTCACAATAGGAATGTACTTGCTCAAGAATTTCTCTGCTTCAAACTCAGCCATTATCCTCTTTTTCATCCGTCATTTGTTTAATTTAAATTCTACTTAAATCTTTCTATATTTTAAAAAATTTGTAATGTCCGGAAATTATTTAAACGACAAAGAACAGTCAATAAATAAAAGGGGTTTTACTAATGGACTTGAGCAATTTTTTTAATGCAAGAAGCATAGCCATAGTCGGCGTTTCAAGGGAGCCAAGCAAAGTAGGCCACGCAATCTTCAAGAACCTTCTCAACTCAGGCTTCGAAGGCAAAATTTTCATAGTCAACCCCAACGCTGATGAAATCCTAGACCACAAATCTTACAAGTCAGTTTCATCTATAAAAGAAAAAGTCAATCTCGCGATAATAGCCGTGCCTTCCGATTTAGTAATCAAGGTAATAAAAGACTGCTCAAGGAAAGGCATTAAAGATGTTGTAATAATAAGCTCTGGCTTCAAGGAGATTGGAAATTACAAGCTGGAAAACAAGCTAAAATCATCGCTAAAGAAACATAAAATAAGGTGCATAGGCCCGAATTGCCTTGGAATTTATAATGCCCACAACAACATAGATACACTGTTCTTGCCGCTTGAAAAGATGAAGCGCCCGAAGCCAGGAGATATCTCTTTTATCTGCCAGTCAGGTGCTCTAGGCGCAGCATTATTGGATTTTGCAGCAGAAGAAAATTATGGTTTTGCAAAGTTCATAAGTTATGGAAACGCAGAAAACATAGATGAATCAGATATTCTTGAATATCTGGCCAATGACAAAGAAACCAAGGTGATATGCCTATACATTGAAGGCGTTAAGAATGGGAAAAAATTCCTGGAAACATCAAAAAAAGTATCGAAAACAAAGCCCATAATAGCCATAAAGGCAGGTACAACAGAAGCAGGAAAAAAGGCAGCCCTCTCCCATACAGGCTCATTGGCAGGCTCATCAGAAATCTATTCTGGAGTCTTCAAGCAAGCAAACATAATAGCAGCTGAAACCCTCGAAGAAATGTTTGACCTTGTAAAGCTTCTTGACAAGCTAAAAACAATGCCAAGAAACAATAGAATCCAGGTAATAACTAATGGTGGTGGCTATGGCATCTTGGCAGCTGATTCCATATCAAAAAACAACCTATCATTAGCAATACCAAGCAAGAAGACAATTGATTTTTTAAAAAGCAAATTCCAAAGCCGCCATGTTATATCAAATCCGATGGATCTTTTAGGCGATGCAACAACAGATATGTACAAAACTGCAATAGAATCATGCTTAAAAGACAGCAACATCGACATTTTAGTCATAATAATACTCTACCAAACCCCTTCTCTTAGCACAGACATAACAAGCATGATCTCTGGTTTAAATGCAAAACAAAAAAAGCCAATAGTAATCATATCAACAGGCAGCAAGTCCACGAAAGACCTTAGGCTAGCCCTTGAGAATAATAGCATACCCTGCTTCAACTTCCCTGAAAACGCAATAAAGTCAATAAAAAAACTTGTCGATTACTGCAACAGAAAAAATAGATTGTACATTAAAAAATAAAAAGAAAAATAGCTTGTTTATCTCTTCTTGGCAGACTTTACAAGCCAGTATATTGCTGCTACCACAAGCGCAATTATCAGAACATAATTCAGCCATCCAAATATCAGCGCGCTAGGGCCATAGTTTCCATACATCATGCCACCCATATTACAACCCCCAAAACCTAAATCAGCATAAGCTATGGAAGCAAAAGCAGCAATAGCCATTGCAACAGATGCCATCAATATTCCTTTTCTCATTTTTATACCTCCTTTCTGTTATATGTATTTTATATTATATATATCAAGCAGCTTAATATTCCTTCCGATATGCATTGCCAAGCTCTATCCCTACAAAACCCCCATCACTCCTTGCAGCAGTCAACCACTTTCTTTATCAGCTCTGAAAATTTGTCCATGATTTTTGGCTTGCTCTCTTCCTTGCTTGTATTCACCTCAAGGCTTTTTTTGTCAAGCAGCTTCATGTTTATTGCAAAAAACAATGAATAAAGGTTAAAAGCCGAATTAAAGTAAGTGTTTGCATCCTTTGCATTTTTCTTCGACAGTTCTTTTGTCCCGACTTCTATCAGCCTCATGCTTGACGCAAGCAGGTGCTTGCTTATGCACCATTCCTCTCCATCTGGGTTTGTAACTATCTTCTTCAGCAAGTTCTTCCGAAGCTCCCTAACAGACTCAAGCATCTCAAGGTACTTTTGGTTGCTTGTTTTCATGGCAGTGAAATAAAAATGCTCTTCCAAGCTTACAATGTTCATTATTGCTATGGCTAAGTCCTCATCCCTTGACAAGTCAACGCTTCCCTTCTTTACATCTTCTATCCTTTTCATCCATGTTTTTACTTCGTCTTCCATTTTTCCTCTTAAACCTTAAATCCAAAGTAAAGCGCTAATGTCCCTGCTCCAAGCAATGTCAGTGTTATAGCTATCCCTTGATATGGAAACAACACGCTTCCCCTAACCTTTTTTATGTAAGTGTGCAGCCAGAACCCTAGCAATGAAGCTGCTCCCCCGATTATGCTGCCAAACAATATCTTGTTGATCCAATAAACCTTGTTCAAGACAGAACCTGCTGGACCCAACAGTAAAACCGGCGCATATATTGTTGAATTGTCAACTGACATTAAGGGTATTACTGTCAACACAAATGAAAGCAGGACTACAATTGGCAACTGAAATTTTATGTACTGCTTCTTTATCTTTCTCCCTATCCACAATCCAGTTGAGATTCCAAATGCTCCTATGAACAATCCTATTATACTCGTGTCCATCCCATAATATTTCGCTGATATCGCTGCTGTGCCGACTGCTGCAGTGCAAAGAGGGCAGTGTGCATGCACTTCAGGAGCATAAGCAAATAACAGGCTTGCAAAAACTAAGAACAAAATAATTTTCTTTGTCATTTTTCCTCCATTCCACTCAATAGTCAAAGGCTACTAACAGCCCCCAACCATGCCCGAAGATGGCTGTGCATTTCCTCCTTGTGCTCTGTTAGGCAGCGTACCGTGATGCTCATACATCATCTTCTCGTCCTCAGTCCATCCAGTCATATCTATAGCCCCGCTTCCTGCTGCATTGCCTGTAACTGTCTGCAATCCGCCATTCTTCAGCTTGCTTATCTGAAACGATTGGAATATTGCAAATGCCAGCAGCAAAACGATAAGCCCAACAATCAAATAATTCTTTTCCATTTTTTCCTCCATGTTTTACACTAAACTTATTTCTTTTCTATGTCCCTATACTTGTTCGAAGCTAAATTTATGTAATTCAGTTCTATCCCTTTCGACTTCAAGACAGCTGCCTTCTCTGCTATCTTTTCAGGGAAGAACAATGTCTTCCATTTTCCCAGCTCTTCAAGTATTTCATCATCAGTGTATTCGGATCCATGGTTCTTAACCAAGTATTTTGCCAAACCCCTCATAACCGAACTGTGCGCACATTCGCATGCAGCCTGGCCATTGCTGGATATTATTGATTCTGTCTCGCAGCAGTATTCGCAGCTTATCTTGCCTGCTATGCTTATGTACCTGTTCATATCATTTCCACTCAAGCTTATCTGGTTTTCAAGCGACCCAACCTTCCTTATCGTTGAATCAGCCAGGCTTGGATTCGCAGAAGAAACATCATCATAGCTTACTCCAAGCTCTTGCCCATAAACATCAGGAACTCCTTTTGGCAGCACATCCAACGCAGCCTGTGTATTTTGTGTGTTTACTGCAACACTATTCGTGCTTTGCACAACACTCCCTGTTATCTGCTGTGTTGTACCTGAATTAACGTTGCTAAGCTGGTATGCATTGAATGCTATGACCAACGCAATTGCTACAACCACCCACACAAGCCATTTGTTTGCATTCCCCTTTTTTTCATTGCCATTATTTTCATCACCATATTCCATGTTATGCCTCCGATTTTAATTCACAGTTCTTCATGACTTGTAGTATCATGTCAAATTACAGGAAATAGAAAACTGAAACACCATTTATAATTAATCTTGAAACTAGTTTCACTGCATTTTGCTTACTTCAGCACAACCAGGTTTGTCATTCCGCGTCTTTTTCTCTCTATAATCTTCTTTAACTCCATCTTATCCAGTATTCTGGTGACTTTAACCTTGCTAAAGCTTGTTTCCCTTATCAAATCTGTCTGGTAAGCAGAGCCGCCCTTGTTCTTTATAATTTCGTATATGGTCTTTTCTTCTTCATCCATCTTCGAAATGTCTACTGGAGCAAACTCTTCTTTTGCCTGTTCGCTCGTTTCCATTGCCTTGGTTGCCCCAGGTTTTTCTTTAACCATGACTATATACAAGCCAACCACCATCATTACGAACACCAACCCATAAGCTACGATGATCAGCCATGAAAAATTGCTCTTGTGCGCAGGGCAGCTGTTCATGTCTAGATTCTCTTTCTCAAATTTTTGGCAGAGAACAATTGACTTCTTGTCATTGTCTACCTTTATGAAGGTCAGCAGGAACATCAGTATTATAGAAAATGCTATTAGCAACATTCCCAGGCTTCTTAAGTTGATATTCATGTTTTTGTCAGGCAAAAGTCTATTTATAAACATAGCTGTTTCAATCAATTTAAAGCATTTTAAGGCATTTATTGATTTTTCTCTAGCTCCACAACCTTGTTAGCCTTAACATCCTTGTATGGCTCCTTTGCTAATTCTACGCTCCTAAACACATAAGTTCCGTCTGATTCTACTGTTCCTACATTTTTCCAGGCATTTACCAAAACAGGGTATGCATCAACATCTCCCTTGAGTAGTACAGTAGGAAGCTTTTCTATTCTGTATTTTTCAACTAGTGACTTGCCCTCGATTCCAGCTACATCCACAGTATTGTTCTTTTCAATTTCAACTCCAAGCCCGCCTAACACAGGTATATGAAAGGTCTTCGGATCATAGCATTCCTCGCAACTTTCATCTACAACGAATGTTGCTTGAACCAGCCCAACCATTTTGTTCATAGTAAGGTTAATGTAAACAGGAGTCTTCATTCTTGTCACATAACTCCCATCATCTTCAACTGTTCCAACTAACTTCCAATTCCTTACTATCGGCGAATTGTATGCAGCAAGGTCCTTTGACAGTATCAATGTTGGTATGATGTCTATTGAATAGTCTTTTATCATTTCTTTTCCCTTGTCGCTTCTCTTTTCAATAACATCAGTTGAAACTATGCTTATCCCAGATTTTTTCAGCTCATCCAGTGATTTTTCCAAATCAATGCACTTAGTGCATGAAGAGTCCTTTAATATTATGCTTGAAACCCTTCCTTCCACTTTGTTCGATTTTAAGTCAGTATAAGGTGGCATTATTCCCGTAAATACCATTGCATCATCTCTCTTTTCAAAATTTGATAGCCTTGGCTTATCTACTTCTCCAAACAACAATATTGCAGGAACCTTGTCAATGTTGTATTTGCTTATGATGTCCCTTGCTTCCTTCGAATCCAAGCCTAGGAACTCTTCCTTGGTTATATTTACGTTTGCATTCCTTACAGAAGTTATTGTTTGCCCTGGCTTGAAGCAGTCACTGCATTTGCTGTCCTCTATTACTACAATCTGCATCTCTGCTGCCCTAGCAGCTTCCTTGGCATTCGCAACCTTATGGCTTATGATGCTGTTTATTGTCGTGCTTTGGTACATATTGTAAGAGACCACTAAAAGCAATGCCAGAGTAATTGCAAAATAAATCTTCATGTAATTCCTCTTGCTAATTCCTGCCTTTGTTTCATCATCGTGCATTTTATCTTTCTCCTCGCCTATCAAATTTCTGTTTCAATTAAAATAAAAAAATGTGGCTAACATCCGCCAAC
>JAGVXQ010000006.1 GCA_018303705.1 Candidatus Woesearchaeota archaeon | reverse complement strand
CAGAGGTCACTATAAGAAACAGGTACAAGGAATTGTTGAAAAAGCTCAACCTAAAAGGCCAGATAAAGAAGAAAGACTTGGATAAGGATGATTAAAATGAAAAGGATTGATGAAGAAAGGGCAAAAATCTACCATCATTTATTTATGTCTTATTCTAGAAAAGCAAAATCAAACTCAAACTCAAAACCAATATTCTCTTTTAGTTGATGAACAAGGTCATTCCTTCCATATGCCACCGGATTGGATGTTTAGACCTATTTTTTAGATGAAAAATAAATTATGGAGGATAAAAATGGAGAGCTTGGATATTAAATGTGGATATTGCATGTTTGGAACAGATGATAAGACCGTTGGGATAGTGATAGAGACTCATGCACACAGAAAGTATAAGGGAGAATTAATATATCATGCTAAATGTTCTGTTGGAAAAGAAGATTGCAATAATGTCAGGGCTTATGGAACATTGCTGGCTATAAATCGCCTCTATAGTGAATCTGGTGCAGCATCATTAGCGCATGCATGTGTGATGACTGGAGTACATGGATCTCGTGCACTTGCTGACCAGAAAGATATTTAAATGAATTAAAACTTAAGAAGCAACATAATGCTTTATGAATCATTCAAAAAGAGCTGGAGTGACTTCGACAAGAGGCTAATAGTGCCAATAATACTGCAGAACCTTGTTGCTCTCTTGCTTCTTATAGTTTTTCTGTACATTAATGGTTTGCTTAGCTGGTCTTTTTTAAGTGGGATTGGCATCAAGTCCCAGGATTCTGCCATGATGCTCTTGTCTTTGTTTTCAAGCAAAAAATTCATAATATCAGGAATTGCATTTTTAATATTGGCCTTTGCCTTTAATGCGATGTTCTCTGCGATGAGGCTTGCCTTTACAAATTCATTGGTTCAGAGAAAGCCGATGACAGTTGACATGATGTTTAGGCATGGTCTTGAGGATTTTGGAAGGGTCCTGGCAATGAAGCTATTGTTAATTGCAGTTGTAGTTCTTGCAGTAATTGCAATTGTGCTTCTCTCTTTGCTTGCTAAGCTTGCAAGCGAATCTGCTGTAATATTTGTCATAATTGCACTGGGTCTCTTGGCAGGCATAGTAATCGGTCTCGGGATGCTTTTCGCATATGCAACAATGTTCATAATGAATACAGGGGCTTATGACGCGTTGAAAAAATCCTTTTCATATGGGCTGCATAGAAAGGGCTTGGCCATAAAAACAGTGCTTTTCTTGATTTTAATGGCGCTGCCTTCCCTGCTGTTGAACCTTGCCAATGGTTTGAATGAAAGCAGGATTGCATTAGGCATATTGATATCGATCAGGCTGGCTTACGGATTTTTCCTTATTGCATGGAATGACCTGTTTATTTTCAATGTTTACAATTCAAACAAGAACCCTCATTAAGTCTTCTGCTGCCAGTGTGTTCTTGAATATTTTTCTTGATTCCTTTAGCAATGGAGAAACATCCTTGTAGCGCTGGCTGAAATGGGTTATTATGAGCTTTTTTGCGTTTGAGTCCTTTGCTATTTGTGCTGCCTGGGTTGATGTCAGATGCTTGTATTCCTTTGCTTTCTCTTCAAGCTCGCTGCCAAGTGTTGCTTCGCATACAAGCAAGTCAGAATTCTTTATATTTGTTATTATGTTCTTAGTTGCAAGGCTGTCAAGCACTATGCTAATAATTTTGCCCCTCTTTGTTGTAGTTGCATCCTTAGCCAAGATTTTTTTCTTGTTCCATGTTATGTCCTTGCCGTTCTGGAGATCCTTCAGTATCGGGTGCTGCTTCAGGCCGAATTTTTTTATGTATTCCATGTTTATGTTTCTCTTGTCCTTTTCAATTAACGAATAGCCAAGGCACCTTGCGGTGTGCTCAAGCTGAAACGCCTTAATCTTAAACTCCTTGTTTTCAAAGAATATGCAGTCATCCTTTATCTCATGTACAGTTATGTTGCTTTTGTTCATTGGGATGTAGCTTGAAAGCAATATGCTTAAGTAGTGTGAGCTGCCAACAGGCCCATAGAGGTCGATGCGCTTTTCCGGGGCGAATTTTGCTATGCTTGTTAGCAATCCCGGTAGGCCAAATATATGGTCTCCATGCCAGTGTGTTATTAGTATCCTTGTTATTTTTGCAGGAGATATGTTGGCATAGCGGAACTGCTTCTGCGTTCCTTCGCCGCAGTCAACAAGAATGTTTTCATCCTTGTAGCTGATCAAGATGCTTGTTGCGTTCCTTTCTATAGTTGGCACCATAGAGCCTGTTCCAAGAAATGTAATTTCCATTGCAATTTCTTAATAAGAAGGTTTTTAAATAATTTATGTTTTTAATATCTTCATGGGAAAGAAGAAAAAGCATGCAGCTGTAATGGTTGAGCCGCCAAAAGGCGATGTTCAAGAAGTGATTGGGAGCGTGGAATTGATAAAGGGGAGTTTCGCAAATGAGAGGGTTCTTGCAGAAATTGCTGATGCTTCAAGGAATTTATATGACCAGTCAAGGTTTGGTGAGCCATACGAGAACAAGATACAATATTCTCTGGTAGAAGCACTTTACTTGGTTGAAAAGAAGAAGCTTGAGGTTTATGACAGCAAGAACAAGGCAATGCCATATGAAAATTTCATAAAACTTGCTACAAGCATTGAGCCGAAATTCTGGGTAAGATATTGTGTTTATCGTGACATGAGGTCAAGGGGTTATATAGTAAAGACTGCATTGAAGTTCGGTGCTGATTTTAGAGTTTATGACAGGGGTGTGAAGCCAGGGGAGGACCATGCAAGGTGGATACTATACCCAGTGCATGAAACTGAGATGTTCAGCTGGTATGAGTTTTCTGCAAAAAACAGGGTTGCGCACTCAACAAAGAAGCATCTGCTTATAGCATGTGTTGATGGGGAAGGGGACGTTACTTATTGGGAATTGTCATGGATAAGGCCATAACAATAAATCTTTTATATCTGTTTGATTTAATCCAGCTATATGATAGACCTAAGGCCAAAAGTTCTTGATTATGTAAAGTCTTATGGGCCTGTGCTGCCTGTGCAGGTTTCAAAGGCAATAAACTCGAATATATTGTTCTCTTCTGCAGTTCTTTCAGAGCTTGTTTCCAACAGGGATGTCATAATGTCAATCGCAAAAATAGGCGGCAGTTCTTTGTATTATGTTAAGGGCCAGGAAGCAAAGCTGCAGAAGCTGCGAGATTACCTTGGAGAGATGCCAAAAAGGGCATACGACCTGTTAAAAGAAAACATGCTGCTGAATGACAAAAAGCTAGAGCCGTACCAAAGAGTTGCTTTGAAAGAGCTTAAGGATTTTGCAGTTCCAATAACTGTTAAATACAATGACAACGAGCTCATGTTCTGGAAATGGTATCTTGCAACAGAAGATATTGTTAATGAATTGGTAAGGAAGGAGCTTGGCATAAGGCCGGTTGCACCAAAGGAAGAGCTTGTTCAAGAAAGTAAGGAACAGTCGCAGGAAGAAAAGAAAGACGATGATATTTGTGAAAAAAAAGAGGTTGCAAGTAAAAAGACAGAGTTTAAGGAAAGGAGAGAAAGGCATACGAAAGAGAAAGGCAATACAACTTTGGCAAATAACATTGCCCTTGAATATTTCAAAAAGAATGATATGTCGATAGTTACAATGGAAATTGTTAAGAAAAACAAGGAAATTGCATACGTAATCGATATGCCATCAAAGATAGGAAACCTAAGCTACCTTGCTTACTTCAAGGACAAGAAAAAAATAAGCGAGGATGACTTAATAATAGCACACCACAAGGGCCAGCAGTACAAGATGCCTGTTCTATTCCTTTCTAACGGCGAAATTCAAAAGTCTGCAGAAGAATATGCAAGGAAAGAAATGAAAGGCCTGCTAATATTCAAAAAAATCTAAAGACAAATATCATGGCCGCCAATATTGCCAAAAAAGCAATCAAATAGCCACTGCCTCGGTTCTCTATGAATGATGTTCTGCCAGAAGAGCAAGAATAATCGAAGGCCTTGATGGCAGATGAATAAACAGCTTCCATGGCCTTGTTAAGCTCTTTTTTCTGTATGCTGCTGTTTCTTGTTGCAAGCCATTCATCCCAGTCCTTTTTTCCTTCGTTTCTATAGTCCAGGCTTACATTCCCATAATCATAACACATAGTTTCTGAATCGAAAGAAACAGATTCGAACTTGCTGTGCATGCTGTAAGGCTCTTTTGTTACATAATGCGGTGCATCAAAGCTGTCAAGGATGTAATGCGCAGCTACACCAAAGAAATAGCTAGCATTCTTAAAGTCCCCCTTCAAGTAGCTGTCTTTTGCAAGCCCAAGATAATATGATGACTTGTTTAACGAATATGGGTATTTATGGTTTCTGAAATCCTTGAACTTTGCATCAGGCGCAATGCTTCCAAGCTTCATCGATTCAAGGCTTAATTTTTCTTTCAATGAAACAGGCATAGAATAGTATGCCGCCTCTACAGACGATTCATGTATCTCATATTTCCATGCCAGGGTAAAAGCAACTAAGAAAAGCAAGATTATTAAACTCCTTTTTGCCATAATCTTCAGCGATCAGGGCTCTTTAATAATGTGGGCCAAAAAATTCCGCAAATATTCCAAGATTAACAGAGAAGTTTCAAAATGGCAGAATACGTTTTCATGCTCGGAAGGGATTTCCAGCTCAGCATTCTTGAGATAGCATCATATTTTTCAGCCAGGAACATTGCATATAAGATAAAGGCATTTGACAGCAAGGTGGCTTTAATCTCCTTTAATGAAGAAATAGACTGCACCAGAACAATCAAAAAACTTGGCGGAACAATAAAGATAGCAAAATTAATTGCTTCTGTGGATGACATAAAGCTTCCAGATATGGACAAAATAAAATATTCTATTGCAGATATAGGAAGTGCCAGAAAAAACGAGGTCATTATCAAGTTAAAAAAAAGATTCAAAGAGAATGGGAGCAAGGCATACCTAAAAGATTCTGTCAATGGACTGAGCCCAAGTGATTTTTTTAGGCACAATATATTCAAGACAGGATTTGAGCTAATATTGTATAAGGAACATCTTGCTTTGACCAGGGCTGTTTTCAATCCTTCTGGATATGAAGCAAGGGACAAAAGGCCATACCTAGAGAGGGAGAAGCTCACTTCAATAAGGCTCGCAAAGATCCTTGTTAATCTCTCTCATGTTAAGGAAAATGAAAAGCTGCTTGATCCGTTTTGCGGCGTTGCAACCATATTGCAAGAGGCATTGCTTATGGGCATTGAAGCAATAGGCATGGATGTTGACAAGAAGACTTTGTATCATGCTAATAAGAACCTTACATGGCTTAGGAACAAGTACAAATTCAAGGCAAATTTCTTGCTTGTAAACAAGGATGCAAGAAGCGCTTCAAGCTACATAGAAAAAGTTGATGGCATAGCAACAGAGCCATACCTTGGTCCTTACTTAAGAAGGCTGCCAGAGCTCAAGGAAGCTAAAAGAACCGCATTGGGACTTGCAAGATTGTACAATGATTCTCTTAAAGAATTTCATGCCACACTAAAGCCAAAGGGAAAGGTCGCAATCATAATTCCAAAGTTCAAGACCAAGGAGCAAGTTCCAGTTAGGATAAACTTCGAGGGCATTGCAAGGCAGAATAAATTCCTGATTTACAAGCCATTTAAGGGAATAAGCATGCCTGTCTTATATTCTCCAAAAGGAACCAAGCTTGCCAGGGAAATCTACATTCTCGAAAAGGTTTAACTTCTTTTCCATTATAGAAAGCCTATGCTGCAGGAAAATGACTATTTTAGGCATGCAAAGAAAGCCAACAAGCTCATGGAAAAAAATGATTTGGAATCTGCAATATTTGAGTATGAGCTGGCATTCAGGATAGGCAGGCACATAAAGGAAGGCCTTGATGAAAGGCACAAGTTTTGGTTCGTTCTTAAGAACCTGTGGAATGCCTCTGTTTTGTTTGAGGAAAGGGCTGTTGAGTTGCGCTCAAGGCCATATCATAAAGCCATGAAGTTTCTTAGGAATTTTGAATTTCTAGGCATAAAAGACAAAGGCATAGACAATCATTTTATTAGGTTGATAGCTAACAGTTACCTTCTTTTTGATTATGATGCTGCATTTGAATATGCCAAAAAATACATGGAAGAATCAAGCGAGAGAAAGATGGAACAGAGAGTTCTTGGAGCATTGCTTTTTGATGCTTTAGCTAAGGAAGATCTTGCAGACAAGCTTTTTTTGAGTATATACAATGAGCTTAGGCAAGATCCTGCTTCAAAATACGAGACCATGCCAACCATTAAAGGCAACGTATATTCAATGGGCCCTAGCGAGATTCTAAGAAGCATTTTTCTTTTTAAGGAAAGTTCTAGCTATGAAAGTTTGGCCTTTGAACCATTTTGCTCAAATAAACTAAGGGAGGCATTGGCTGTGCATGGCCAGGTCTTTTCTGTATCTGAGATAAGGCACCCAATGTATGATGGAAAATCAACTTATGTCAGCGTGATAAAAAGGGAAAGGTGCAAAACTCTCATGGAAGGCACTGGAAGCCTTGAAATGAATATAAGAAATGCAGCAAAATGCCTGGCCGCAATACATGCTAATGTCGAATTGCCTGGCATGGAATACATTGGGATTGATGAGCGAATATCAAGACTTAATTACGATGATGATGTAAAAAATATGCTGATGGAAAACATGTTTCCCCTTAAAGATTCTTTCTTGACAGTCCCCCATGCCTTTCATAAAGATGCACACCCAAAAAATTTTGGCGTAAGGGATGATGGCTGCATTGTTGTTTTTGACTGCGAGAACAAGGGATTAAGGCCGGTAACAGAGGACTTGACAAAGCTTCTTGTGCTTTCAGGCATTGATGAATCAAGCATTGCATCATGCATCAAGGCATATGAAGAGAGATACAATATTAGTGCGCCATTAAGGTACAGGGAAGTGCATGGCTTGGATTTTCCATTTCTAAACTCTGTTCTATGGCTTGCCTTTTCATACCCATCCTCGCTTCCAGACAGCTTTGGCAGAAAAAAGGATATTTCAAGGGAACTGGCTTTAAATGGCGTTGGCGCGATAAGAAGCATGAAACTGAGATATAATGATTATTACATGAAGCACAAGAAACACTACGATGCACTTGGGTCATTGATTAGCTCTCTATTTTGAGGTTAATTTGTTTAGGTTCAATGCATTTACAGGCCCAGAGAAATTTGAGGACAATGCAGCTATTTCAAAAAGGCAGTTTATGATCTTGCATTCAAACTCAGGCTTGTTTTGGTATATCTTGCTCGCACAGCTTATTATCTCTTTCTTGTCATCCTCTAAGCTTGTTATCTTGCTCAGGCTGTAATTGTAAAATGTATCATAATACTTTTTGAGGTAGCTGTTTACCATCTCAAACAATGCTATGGTGTCCTTGCTTACCTGCATCTTGTTGCCATTTTCTTCAATGATGAATATTATGTCCCTGTAAGGATCGCATACCTTTTCAAGGTTCCAGCATATCACATAATAAAAGCTTGCCTTGTTCTTGTCTACAAATCCCTTGTTTATGAGGCGCTCGCAGAAGCTTGTAAGCTGGTTGTTCGTGTTCTCTCCAGTCCTTATGTCCTTCAGGTTTCTTGCATCCTTATTTTTTATTGCGTTCAGCAGATTTTCGCCCATTGAAATCGTGACAAGGAAAGCACGCCTTAATGAGTTTTCAAATTCATCAGGAGAGTCATTCATAAATGATCCAAGCACTAATGTGTTGCTATTGGTTTCATGTATGGTAAATCCAAGAAGAACCTCCCTCTTTTTTTCCTGTATTGCATCATATACTTCCTTGCTGTTGTGCATTACGCTTATTTCATCATAGCCCTGCTTGTATATTCCAGATAAAACAGCCCTTGTAACAGTCCTTGATGCATTGCTTAGGTTTATTGATATTGTTTTTTTGATTTTTCCCTTTGGCTGCGTAGATATCTTTATGCAAGAGCCATCATCGCTAAGGTCTACTTCATCGCCTTTCTTTATGCTGTACCTGTCTGCCCATTCATGCGGCAATGATATTACAAGTGTTTTTCCAGCAAGCTGTATGACCTTTCTTTTCATGGCTTTTTCTATGTTAGATAACTATAAAAATATATATTATATATAAAATTTAAGACTCAAGAATATATAGTTCTTTTACTTTTATCCGGATTATAGGTTAAAAATTTCGGGGTGGTTTAAAAATGATTAAAAAAAATGAATTAGTGCTTCTTTCCCATTTAAGGAAGAATGCAAGGGAAACCCTTACAAAGATATCAAGGGACACTAGAATACCAGTTTCTACGATATTTGACAGGCTTAAGAAATACGACAATGATCTGATAAAGAAGTCAACTATCTTGCTGGACTTTTCTAAGCTAGGCTACAGCACAAGGGTTAGCCTTATGCTTAAGGTTGCCAAGAACCAGAGGGAGAAGGTAAAGGATTTCTTGATAAAAGAAAACAGAGTCAACAGCTTTTACAGGGTGAACAACAACTTCGACTTCATAATGGAGGGAATATTCATAAACATGCAGGAATTTCAGGATTTTGTAGAAGATTTAGAAGAGAAGTTTGACATCAGGGAGAAGCAAATGTTTTACATACTCGAGGACATAAAAAAAGAGGAGTTCATGTCAAACCCGAACTCGCTTGCATTGAAGATTGGCTGAGCAAATTGGTATGATAAGAAGCGGCTTTGCACAATAACTAATGATGGTTTCAAACCATCGCATTAAATCAGTGCTTGCCCATTCATTGGCGACGGGCTTCGGGCAGAAGCAGCTGCCCCTGAATTTAGCTTATAGCTGCTAAACGGATACGTGGTTTACAGGACTCAGAAAGAGATATGGGGCATTGACATGAAAGGCAATAAATCCAATGAAAAAGGCAAATGAACTGCATCTTTGGCCAAAAAAGCCTTAACATAAGTTTTAAATATCATTCCGTTGGTATATAGATATATGGGAAGAATAAAGACAATGCTGATAAAGAGAACAGTGAACAACCTGATAAAAGAGCATAAAGGCATGTTCAGCAATAGCTTTGACAAGAACAAGAACGCAGTTAGCAGCGTATTGGAAATAAAATCAAAGAAGCTAAGGAATGTAATAGCTGGCTATGTTACCAAGCGAGTAAAAGAAACAAAATAAGCCGGAGGCGCAAAAGATGACAGGAAATGAGAGGGAACACACTGTATTTATCGGCTCCAAACCTTTTAAAAGAGCTTAGTCGCGGCTATCTCTTAAAGAGTGAATTATGTGACTGGGGTCGTGATGCAGTTCACAACACAGAATGCAAGTGAGGTTACTATAAGAGCAAGAGGCAAGTTCATAAGCAGGTGCGTGGATGTTGCTGAAGTGGCTTCCAAGAGGTTTCTTGAAAATACAGTTGGCATAAAGGAAATTAAAATAGACTCAGAGGAATTTAAGAACCAGGAAGGAAGGACAGTAAGGGTTTCCACGATAGACATAGTCCTTACAAGAAAGTAATTCTTATTTTGGGCAAGATTTAAATAATCATATTAGGTATTAGAATGTAAAGTGGTGAGCATATTAAGCATACCTACAGGATTGATATTTGACTTAAGTGTAATAATCATAATAACAACAGCTATTGCTTACTTTCTTAAGCTTGTTAGGCAGCCTCTGATAATAGCATATGTAATTGCAGGCATTGTTCTTGGGCCTCTTGGCTTCAACCTGTTTAAGGACATGAACTGGATAAATTCTTTGTCAGAGATAGGCATAGCTTTCTTGCTTTTCATTGTTGGCTTAGAACTGGATTTGAACAAGATAAAGTCTGTTGGAGCCTTTTCTGTCTTTGGAGGCATATTGCAAGTTCTTATAACAGCAGCAACAGGATTTTTTGTAGCAATTTATTTTGGTTTCAGCCAGGTTAGCGCGATGTACATAGGTCTTGCATTGGCATTCAGCAGCACTATGCTAGTAGTCAAGATATTGAAGGACAGGGAGGAGATAGATACATTGCATGGTCGGCTTATGATAGGCCTTTTGGTGATGCAGGACATAATTGTTGTGTTTGCGTTGTCCATGGTTTCAACATTGTCTTTCATTGATTATAGCTTTGTGCTGCTAGCATTGTTTAAGGTTCTTGTTTTCATGTTGGCTGCGTTGATTGCAAGCAAGTTTTTTCTTCCAAGAATATTTAGGTTTGCAGCAAAATCAGATGAGCTTCTTTTTCTATGCTCCCTATCAATGTGCTTCTTGTTCTCTTTGCTTGCATACAAGCTTGGATTCTCTATAGCAATAGGCTCTTTTATGGCAGGCATAATGCTGGGAAGCCTGCCTTATGGAATAGACATTGCAGGCATGATTGGAGGCTTAAAGAATTTTTTCGTTACCATATTCTTTGTTTCGCTTGGAATGCAGCTCGTGTTTATACCCCTATCGATGATACTGATACTTGCAGTTCTGCTGTTGCTTACCATAATCGTCAAGCCACTCATAATAATGGTTCTTTCAAGCCTGTTCGGCTATGAGAAAAGGACATCTTTTTTGACATCTTTCGGTCTTGGCCAGATATCAGAGTTTTCATTGATAATGGCATCTTTTGGTTTTTATACTTCAAGCCAGATATCACCGAATGTTTTTTCCCTTATAGTTTTCATGACCCTTATCTCTATGATATTGACTTCATATGTTATGGATTATGATTCTTGGATATACAACAAGCTTTCAAGGTACATAGGAATGTTTGAAAAGCTCTCATTGGCAAAGAAACAGTTAATTGTGAAAACAAAAAAGAAACGTGCTGATGTAATATTGTTTGGCTGCCATAGGATGGGAAGCGTGTTTCTTAAGTCGTTTAGGGTAAAAAATAGCAATGTTTTCGTAGTTGACCATAATCCTGAAATAATAAAGATGCTATCTCAGAGGGGGATTGACTGCATATACGGGGACTGTACAAATCCCGAGGTGCTTAGGAAGATTGATTTCAAGAATGCAAAGCTTGTGATATCAGCCATACCTAGCTTAGAGTTAAATGAATTTTTGCTTAGTCATGTGAAAGCAAAAAAAAAGAAGATAGCCTTCATAGCGACACAGAACCATCTG
>JAGVXQ010000039.1 GCA_018303705.1 Candidatus Woesearchaeota archaeon | reverse complement strand
ATATCGCAGCGTGGTTATACACAATATATGCAGCAATAGACATCTTCACAACGAAATACAAGACATACAAAGTCGCAACAGTCTGCAATCCATGGATAGCCCCATTAGGCGGAAATGACTGTGAAAGGTGCAATGAAAAGTTCAAGCCTTGCTCCGAGTATAAATGTCGTTCTTTAGGCCAGACTTGCAGGTTGATAAATCCAGGAACTGATGAGGAAAAATGCATAAACATGCATCCTAATGATGTTAATTCCCCGATGATAACCCCTAATGAAAAGGCACTTACAAAAGGCTACAAGATAAAAAACTTTGGAACAAACATAGGCTATGAAATAATACAAAAAGTAGACCCTTACAGCCCCTTGAGCATAGGCATAAACACAAACGAGCCATCAACATGCAAGTACAGCATGAATGCCTCAATGAAATTTGATGAAATGCCATTTGTATTCGGCAGCCCATTGTTCCTCTACAACCAGACAATGGTTTTGACCTTGCCATTGGAGCTTGCAAGCGAGCAGGCATTGAAGGAAAGCCATGGAATTTACACATTGTACCTAAAATGCATGGATGCTTCTGGAAACAAAAACAACAAGGATTATTTCATAAAAGTAAAAATAAGGCCAGGAAAAGACCTAACTCCACCTATAATCGAAGCAGGCTCTTTAAAGAACAACGCATATCTGGCAAATAATGTAAAGCAAACAGACTTTAGCTTGTTCACAAACGAGCCATCAACATGCCGTTATTCTTCAAATGATGTTTCATATGAAAACATGAAAAATGACTTCACATGCTCAGAATCAGGTTTCCAGACAGCATCATTGTTCTATAATGTTTATGAATGCAGAACAACATTAAAAGACCTCAAGGAAGGCACTAATTCATTCTACTTCAGGTGCATAGACACAAGCGGAAACATCAACCAAGAAAGCTTCAAATTTAGTTTAATCGGTACTAAAGCATTGGCAATAAACCAGACATTGCCAGCAGGCGAGTTGATGGACAACAACATAACTTTAGAAGTCTTCACTATGGACGGCGCTGAAAACGGCAAGGCAGTATGCGGCTATAAGCTAGGCAGTTCTCCTTTCATAGAATTCAAGAACACAAACTCAAACCACCACACAGAAGAAGTCACTTTAAGCTCCGGAACATACAACTACCAAATAACCTGTACAGACATTGCAACAAATGAGGCAAAATCAGAAATCAATTTCAAGATAGCAAAAGATGTAAAATCACCCACATTGATGTTCGTTTACAAGGATGAAAAAGCAGCATTGCTCCACATAGAGCTTGATGAATTGACAACATGCGAGTATTCCACAATAGCATCTGTCAAGTTTGGTGATGGCACAAAAATGACAAATGACAATAGCAAGGTGCATGAGGCAAGCATATCAGAAAATTCAAGGAAGTTCTTTATAACCTGCCAGGATGTATTCAAGAACGAATTCAAGTTCATAGTATACCCTTAATTATGCCTTAAGCAGATGCTCTTCCAAGGTATAATCATTAAATTTATAAACCAAAAATAGTTAATATTAACCAAATATGGACAATCTATTAAGATTAATGTATATATTGGGGAAAAAATTTGAGGATGAAATAACAATCAGGCAGCTTTCAGTAGAGTCAAAAGTGCCTTATACAACAGCGCACAGGCTGATAAAAAATAATGAGGGCTTATTTGTGATTAAACAAAAAGGAAACTTGAAGCTGTGCTCTCTCAATTTTAATGACATTATAACAAAAAACTACCTTGTGCTTGCTGAAAGAAATGAATCAAAAAGGTTCCTTAAAAAACACCCTGATTTTAGCACATTAAAAGATGATATGCCGAAAGAAGATTTTTCATTAATACTGTTTGGTTCCAGGGCTGAAGAGAAAAACAGGGATAAAAGCGATGTGGATGTATGCGTAATAAACAAGGATGGCAATAAGAAAGTAACATTCTCAAAATTTGAAATATTGTTCAAATTGGAAGTAAACCCTTTGTATTTTTCAAGTAAAGAGTTCAGGCACATGTTATTGGATAAGGATCATAACCTAGCAAAGGAAATAATAAAAAACCACATAATCCTGCATGGAGAGGAATATTTTTGGAATCTGGTTTTTGAAAATGGTATTTGACAAAAAGTTTTACATGGATGAGTTTGAAAGGCTTTTAAATGAAAGGAAAGAAAACAAATTCTACATTAGGAAAAGTGATTCTTCATTTAAGATAAGATTTTTCATCAAAAAAGGGATAGGTGGTTTTGAATTGGCAAATTATGTTAAAAATTCTAGGCAGGCTGCAAAAGATTATTGGGTAATCATCATAAGCTACTATTCTATGCTTTACATGGCAAAAGCAGCTATATTAACAAAAGGCTTCGAAACAGACGATCATTACTCAACGCAAATAGCATTGGGCCGTCTAATGGTTCCTGATGAAATCGAAAAGGAAGATTTGGAATTGCTAAATCAAGCATATAAGGTATTTGAAGAAGATTATATTGCTTACTTTGAAGATGCTAGAAAAGAGAGTTCTACAAGCAGGTATAGTGCTACTAAAATTTACACTGAAAGGAGAGTTGATGAAATATTTGAAAACGCAAGAAAATTCATAGCCAAGCTCAAAGTAATCTTAAGAGAGTAATCATTACGGCGAACAGAGCAGAAAACACAAGAAAATTCTTTATAACCTGCCATGACGTATTCAAGAACGAATTCAAGTTCATAGTTTACCCTTAAAAAAATCAAAATCATAAAAACAACAGTTTAAATTATCCAATTATCTTTTTTTTGCTGCTCGCTCCATTTCTTGTTTGGTGTTTTTTTAAGCCATTCTACATAGAAGTCTATGAATTTTAGTCTCTCCTTGAAATTCTCTTTCTTAAATTTCTTCAATTCCTCAATATCTACTTTTGGAAGTTTCATCCTAGGTAATCAATAAGCTCTTTGTCTATTTTAAGCTTTTTATTGAATTTATGCAACAATGTTAGGTCTATTTTGTCCTGAAATATTTTATACAAATGCCTCGCATCCTCGATGTCTTTCTCAGTGCCCAAAAACAGCTTGAATGGTATCTGCAACTCAAAAGGCGAAATAAACAATGATCTATTGTTAAGCAAAACCTTCTTTCTCTCTGCCAACGTCCAATGGTCAATCTCACCCTTTGGAAATTTCACTTCAATATTAGGTACGAACTCGTTTCTTCTTGCAAACCTTATTGCAATCGATTTTAACAAATACAAGTTGTATGCTTCTTCCATATTTTCTGTGTTTATGCATTCAAAATCCATGCGAATCATTTTCCAAAATTCCTTAAATCGCAAAAAATTCATTTTTTCTATTATTATGTCTATGTCTTCTGAAGATCTGTTTCTTCCAAAAAGTATCGATACATATCCCGAGACAACTGCATATTTTATATTGTTTGTGCATCAAAGCAATAATCTCATGTACTTCAAAAGCCTTGGCTCTTTCAATATCAGCTTGAACAAAAATTTGCTTGGAAAATCCCTGTCATGCTCGCTTATTAGTTTTTTTAACTGTTCTTTGCTAAACGTTTCAATTAACTCATTGTAATTATCAGATTTCATCCTGTCAAGAACCCTTCTTATTAACAAACTTAAATGAAGCTCCTTGCCAAACCTTGCCCTCCATAGCCTGTCATAATCATCATCATTTTTCAATGCCTTGTTTAATTCCTGTGCAGCCATCAACCCGTATAATATCCCGCCGTAAGTTGTAGCTTTAACCATTCCAGCTGCATCCCCGAGCAGGTACACATTTCTTATCTGAGTCTTAAGCCTTGGATCATATACAGGCACTGTCCCGGACTGTGATTCAATGAACTTGAATTTTCCCTTTTTCATCAGCTCATTGTATGCATTGTTCACATCCCTCCCTATTACTCCTATTCTTGCTGTTTTCTTGTTCTCAGGAACTATCCAGCTGAAGCTTCCTATCCCCAAATGCACAGTAAACGTATCATCTTCAAAAGTTCCCTTGAATCTCCCTTGCTTTCCAATGACAAACCTCATCTTATCCCTGTTCACAGCAGAATTAACCCCGTCAGCACCAATAAGCACCTCTGTTTTTGCCCTTCCGTTTTCAAACAACATCTCTATCTCCCCATTTTCTCTGAAGTCAAGAAGTTTCTTGCCAAAAACATACTTTGCCCCCTCAGTTGATGCCATCTCACAAAAAAACTTGTCAAACCTAACTCTGTCAACAACATAATTCTTCTTTTTCAATTTAAGAAACAATTCCTTTCCATCAGGCGCAACAAGCCTTACATTTCCTATCTTGTTTATAATGCAGCCATCATCAATCTTCACAACGTCATCAATTGAAGCGGTTATTAGCCCTGTGCATTGGACTGGTCTTCCAATGGTTTTGTGTTCCTCATAAACATTAACCTTAAACCCATTCTTGGCCAATAAATAAGCAGCATAATTTCCACTTGGCCCGCCGCCGATTATCGAAATCATTAAGTTGGCTATACATCAAAAGATAGATAAAGTTAACCTTATGCGTCTATTTCATTAATGCCTTGATTCCCCGCCTATATTCTTCCATGGTTTCTTCTGATTTTATTCCAAACATTGCTGCCTTCTGCATCATTTCGCTTACAGTAATTCCCGCCATCTTTGCAGCCTTATCAATCGATATTCTTCCATCTCTGTAAAGTCCTATAGCCTTCTCTAACTGAAGCTCCCTCCATCCTGCGCATACCAATATCTTTATGGCACCAGTCCTGTCTATGTTTCTCTCTTCAGCAACGCTGTCAACAAAGCCCAATATTTTTGGCTCTATTCTCGCTCCAAGAAATCTCTTCTTTTCAATCATTTTTGAACCTCCTGAAATGCCTGCTCAATAAGATAGTCTTCAAACCATCCAAATCTTTTTAACGCCCTTAAAGCACTATTGGCCTTTTCTTCATTAATTCTATCTGCCTTAAATAAGGCCACAACTACGTCAATGCTTCCCACAAGGCTTAAATTGTATACCTTTGCAACTTTTCTCCCTTGCCTGTTGTCTGTCAATATTATTTTATCCTTCATGTTACTGGACAATGCTATCGACTCTGCCTCGCCATCACCTAACCCGAAATCATCTCTTAACTTTTGTGCTAAGCGCTCTACATTTGAATTATCCACCAAAATTCTTCTTTCTTTAATCAATTTTTCAGTCAAAAGTGCATCAAAAAACATTTTCTCCTTTCCCTCTATCACTTCTCTATGTACACTTTTTGTTATAATAACCTGCTTCCATTTGGCAAGCTCTTCTAAGACAGTAGATTTTGCCAAAAGTATTACGCTACACGCATCTGCAATTACAGCCATGTTAAACGATATTTAATATTGTTAAATATATAAGCTTTTCTACAACGCTCCTAACTGCCACTCTCAAACAAAGAGAATAGTAACATCTGAACCATGCCATGCATGTATGTAATAAGTCATTTATAAATGCCAACCGCAAAAAGTAAATACGAGTTATTCTTTCTACTTTAGGACTAAGGGTTTTTGTGAGGGGTACAAAAGAGGAATGAATGAAAATACCCCCACATCTTGATGGACTAAGCAAACGCGATTTGATTCGCCATGTCATTGAACTTGAAGACTGTATTACCAAACAAGATAAAAGCATAGCAAACTATTTAAGTTCTCCATTACAAAAATGATCCACATGGGCCTTGCAAAAACATACAAGGATGTAAAGCGGTTAGACCAGGTAGTAAACACATTGTTCAAGTATGAGCTTGGCTATCTCGTAGAAAGCTTAAAGCTAAAGTCATTTCTTTCGATAAGTAAGAGGACAAAAAAAGAAAGCTTTGAATATAATCAGTCAATGCCTAAGTGTCTCCGCTTGGCAATGGAAGATCTCGGTGCTACATTCATAAAGCTTGGCCAGCTTCTAAGCTTGAGGCCAGATTTAATACCAAAGGAATACTGCAAGGAATTCTCCAGGCTGCAAGATAATGTAAGACCTGTTCCATTTGCAGAGATAAAAAAAGTCATAGAATCTGAATTCAAGAAGCCAATAAATGAAATTTTCTTGAAATTCAATGAAGTTCCGATAGCATCAGCATCAATAGGCCAGGTTCATAAGGCGATATTAAAAGACAATGAGATAGTGGCTGTTAAAGTCCAGAGGCCAGGCATAAAAGATTTGTTTGATGCAGACATAGACATTTTATACCACCTAGCATCACTAATAGAGCATCATTTTCCAAGTTTAGAGGGAATAAGGCCTGTTGAAATAGTGAAGGAATTTGAAAAGTACACAAAAAGTGAGCTAGACTATACAACAGAGGCATCAAACATAGATGCATTTTATGCCAACTTCAAGAACAGCAAGCACATAAAGATACCGAAAGTGTATTGGAACTATACAACCCAGAAAGTTCTGACTATGCAGTTCATGCATGGTAAAAAGCTTGGCACAGATGCAAAGTTCATTGCATTGAAATCATCAAAATCAGCAGTCATAAACAATATCATTAATTCCTTCATAACCCAGGTTATCGACTATGGCATGTTTCATGCAGACCCACATCCAGGCAATATCTTGCTTCTTGGCAACAATAAGATAGCACTGCTTGATTTCGGCATAGTCGGAAAAATAACTCCAGACATTCGTGAGCATATGGAATCAATGTTCATAGGTCTCGTAAAGCCAGACAAAGACCTGCTTATAGATTCTCTTGTTAATCTTGGATTTATAGAGGGTGGCATAAACACCTCAGATCTTAAAAAAGATTTGTCTCAGCACCTTGGCAAGTACTACGGTTCATCATTGAAAGAAGTCAACACATCAGAAGTAATATATGACCTTTTAGCCTTGATAAGAAAATACAACATAAAACTCCCAGTCAACTTCATTCTCTTGCTTAAGTCAATCATTACAATAGAGGGTTTTGGCAAGGAATTAAACCCTAACTTCGTTTTCGTAAAGGAAACAAAGCCCATCATTGACAAATTGATAAGCAAGCGTTCAGGCATAAGCTATATATTTAAGGATTGGAAATCCCGCCTCCTGAAAACATCTATGGACGTATCAAGGCTCCCAGAGGAGGCAAGAATAACTTTAAAGGATATACGCGAAGGCCATGTGAAAATCAAGGTCGAGGATCCAAATATATCCAAGTTTGCTTATGAGGTAGACAAGTCAAGCAACAGAATAACATTTGGCCTTTTGATAGCAGGCCTTGTTATAGCAGCAGCAATAATGGCGCTTGCAAAAGTCCCCCCATTTTACAAAAATGTCCCTGTAATAACGATAGGTTTATTAATAATTTCAGTTATATTCATCATATTGCTGATAATATCTATTTTAAAAGAAAGGGGTGACAAGAAGACATGATAAAAAGAATTGTTAAAAAAGCCAAGGGGATACTCTCTCCAAGAAACAAGGGATTTGCAAAGGCTGTTGCAAGGGAATCAATTGCAGAAGGCAGAAAGATTGGCCGTCTTGCTGCAAGAGAAATAAAAAAAGAGGCTCCTAAGGCAAAAAAAGTTCTAAAGCGCGAGGCAAAAATATTCGCAGGTAAAATAAGAAAGATAAGGCGATGATAGACACATTGCTTGTATTGATAGGCATAACTGGCCTGTCAATAGCCTCAATAATAGACCTTAAGACACACGAGATTCCAGACTGGCTTAACTTTTCTATGATAGCCTCAGGAATTTCATTAAGGCTCATGCAGGCAGTATCCTCATTCATCTGGAAGCCGTTTCTCTACACAATCCTGGCTGCACTAGCAATGCTTATTCTGGGCAGCTTAATGTATTACACCAAGCAATGGGGTGGAGGCGACACAAAGCTGCTGATAGCGATAGCATCGATATTCACAATTACTCCAAAAGATAATTTCTTCCTTTACAACGTATTGATCAACCTTGTAATCATAAGCACTTTCTACGGCATTGCATGGTGTGTTTATTTCGCTGTGAAGCAGCGCAATAAGTTGGTCAAGGAATTGCCATTGTATTTCAGGAAGAATAAAAGTAAGATCTTGCAATTCACAATTGCTGCATTGCTCATCTTTGCAGTTTCAATGGCATTCAAAACTCCTAGTTTAAGCATCTTGCTGATAACAATATCCTCTCTTATGTTTCTCTACCCATTCCTTACAACATTCATAGAAGCAGTAGAGCGCTCAGCAATGTTCAAGGAAGTAAAAGTCTCAAGGCTTGTAGAGGGTGACTGGATTACAAAAGATATAAGAGTCAAGAACAAATTGATATATTCAATGTCTTCTCCGGGCATCGAAAGGCACCAGATAACCTTGCTTAAAAAATCAGGCATAAAATATGTTCCAGTAAAGGACGGCATTCCGTTTGTGCCATCATTCCTGATAACTATAATGCTAACGCTTCTGTATGGAAACCTTATTCTATTCCTGTTGTAATGTAATAACTAATAAGTGGCGAAATATTTATAAATATCAATTGGCCATGAAAACATGAATTAAAATGGGACTATTCTATGAAAAAGGCCTTGTCAGGATAATAGTTGATTACCCTTCTGTTGACCCTGAAGATTTAGATTGGCTCCCAAGAAATCAGCTGGTCTTGGTCACAGACAACAGAATATATGCAGATCCATCAGGGATTGCTGCAATGCGTCCTTCTAGATTTGATGGTAAAAATTCTCCATATATCAGAAGGATAAAAAGTTTTAAATTAAATCCTGTTTATATTGATAATGAAGATTTGGTAAACGAGATTTGCAGACTGGAAGCTAATTCATCCATGGTTTGCAAAATGCTAGAAATGCTTAGGTCGCAAACCTCTAAAGCTCCTGTTTGTTTGGATGAAAATGAAAACGCAATTAAGATAGAAGATCTCATAAAAAAAAGTGAGCATCATTTCACAAAATTACAAGTAATTATTAATGATAAGCATCAAAAAAGAGTTGCAGGCGTTCTAGTGCCAATATTAGAAGAGTACCTAAAAAGTTATCCTGATTTTGTATGGCTCGCAAATTTATGTGAATTCAATGCAGGTGCATTTCAAAAACTATTGGTTACGCATAACCACCTAATCTATTCTCCCACAGGAAAGATAATAAGATATAACACACAGAATCCTGTAATTTGTAGCCCACTAAGGGAACTATGGAATGGAATACAATAATGCATAGTCAAAAAATGTTAACACCAATTAAAGCTCCTGCAAAAGAAACCTTGTCTTGGCTAAAAAAGGGCAGCTTAATCCTATTAACAGATCCAACAATTTATAATCCTGCAGAGATAATGAAATTAACCCCCTTCGATGCAGAAAGTTCTAGAAATGCCGATGTTAGCCGGCTTCTTTCTCCAGATAGCCTTGAAGAGTTCAAGGAACTAAAAGAAGGTGGTTTCATGCCGGAATATATAGATAACACTGTAAAGTCTTTCTTTCAAAAAAAATGTTTGAGGGACTGCATCGAGCAATTGGATGTGTTGGACAAGCTTTCACATGTGTATGAAAACAATGAATTTACACCAGAAAGTTATAAGCTTATGTCAATAGAGACATTAAACATGTTTAAGGGTATTGCTAACATCTGCAGAATGTTAAGAGTGAATCAGCACATATTGCCTTCATTGCGGCAGCATATTGATAGCAAAAAACCATTTACCTTGGTGGGTCATGATTATGATTTGGCCATGATACTATCCAAAAAAGATTTCATGGGTAAACATCCTTGTGAAATGTACAGGCCAAATGGTGAAAATGTTTCCTTGGCTGATATAAAAGAAATGAATCTAGAATTGTTCCTGAGGGAATCACATCCGAAATACAATTAGAGTTACTGTTGTTGTGCAGAAATCTTTAGCTTTTCCATTATTCCATCTATGGTAGCTGTATTAAGCCCTGCTTCTTCGAGGGTTTTTTTGCGTGTTGCAGGTGACAGTTCGGCAAGGCCTTCTATTAATTTCTCCCACTCGCTTGCCTTTTCCTCAACTTCTGCAAGCCTTTTTGCAAGCAACTTTTCTGAAATATCGCCAACTTCCTCTGCGCTTTTTAACCCAAAACTTTCTATTAAGTCCTGTCTCCCTGTGCTTTCTAAATACCTTGCGATAGATTCTTCGCTCCCAGAAACGACCCTTTTAACCTTTCCTGTTATTGCTGCACCACTAACTTTTTTAGAATCTCTAACAAGCCTGTCCCCTACTCTAACAGTTCTAGTCGATACTTTGTTCAAGTAACCAGGGCTTTTGCTGCGTATTTCTATAAATGTTTCTCTATCGAAATCTGCCCTAACAGACCCTATAATAGGAGATATTTCTTCACCCTGTCTATGGCTAGCATAAGTGATGCCGTCTCTGCTATTATAATATACACCTTCTTCAGTAAAATATACTGTTGGTCTTGACCCCAGGGTTTTCATGCCCAGATTGCCTGAATCAGGGCCATATATTCTTATAACATCATTATCAAAATGGTTGTAAATATCTACTACATCCCCTCTTCCCATAGAATTTAGTCTGTCAACAATAGCTTTAGGGCTATCTGATTCAAATATATATTTTACAGGTGTGCTTTGGATGTATCTGCCCTTGGAAACAGAATAAAATCTGTCCCCTTTTTCCAAAACATCCTTGTCCTTAAGATAATTAACAACTCCTCTAGAGTCCACCACAGATTCAACCTGAATAAGGTTATTGTCTTCACCAATGCGATATATGCCTTTCCCTTCGCCAAATGTAGCATACGGCGTGCCGCTTTCAGTGACAAATAATTTAAATGCGCCTGTGCTCTTATCCCTTATATTGGTGGAGATTGGCATTATTAATGCTGCTTGCTTAACTTCTCTAGCCTGGCTTTCTATAGGCATAGCTTGTTTTATGTACCTTCCAGTGTCTCTTCCCAATGATTTTATATAAGCAGCCATATTTAATTCTAATTCTTCTTCTGCAAGAGCTCTTCCAGCAAAAGCAGCCCCCCTGCCACTCTTTCGCAATCCAGAAGCTTCCTTCAACAATCTAACGCCTTTTGAGCCGCCAACAAAACCAACAGCCAAGTCTAATCCGCTAGGCATGAAAATTGATCCCAGCTCTGCCTTAAGCTGTTGATAAGCTGTTTGCTCCGGAAATAATTTATCCATGTTATCATAAGCATTGTCTGCCCCTAATGCAGCCACCCTAAGCGCAAGGCTTTTTCTTAATGTATACTCTTCTTGGGATTCCCCTTCCAACAAACTATTTTTCATTATTATGTCAGCATTCCATTTATGTAAATTCATTTCCCTCTCTATCTCATCAAGCTCTTTTTTTCTATCCTCAACATCACTTAAAAATTTTCTCAATCTCTCGCTTCTGCCTTCCACTTCAACAAGCCTTGGATTATTAGGATCACTCTCATCAAGTGCAAGAGTTCTCTTTTCTTCATTTTGTGCATTAAAATAAGGGTATGAATCATATAGCAACTGTGTCATGTCTAGTCTTTCTCCTATTCTGCCAAGCTCTTTCGATGAAAGCAAACCCAAAGTTCTGTATTTCTCCTCAAGATAATATGTTTTTTCAGCGCCAGTCATTTTTTCAAGGCCAACGTAATCTTCAATTGCCCTTAGGAGATTCATCTTATCCCCCAAATAATCTTCTCCTGACCCTGTTTCTCTTGACTCTGCATCCCCGTATTTTATAGAAAAGGCTTCAACACCTAAAAATGCCTGTGACATGCCCTTTTTTCTTAGATTGCTTTCAGCCTGTGTTTCAGCTAATATCTCATAATCATATCCCATCCCGTTGTCATTGCCGCTATCCCTGGAATCCATGTATGCTGTATATGTGCCTCTTCTCAATGAATTCAGCTCGTTTCCTGGTAACTGTGATAATATTGCCCTTGCACCCTCATTAACTTCCTCCATCTCGTCATATGCTTCCCTAATTTCTTCTGCCTTCTCGCCTCTTCTTTTTTCTAACGCAATTATATCCCTCTGGCCAATGCCATGTTCTTTGGCAAATTCTATGGCAGCAATATCATTATCCAATTTGTTAATCCTGTTCCTTAAAAGAGATCCTCGTTTCGACGAAAAATATTCTTGCCCTCCTTTATTGCCTAACTCCCCGAATATTATGTAATCATCGCCTTCTATTCCTTTTGGTTCAATGCCCCTCCCCCATATGGCCTTGTCATTTTCAGAATCAAGAAAATAGTTTATTTTTCTTCCCTTCAATGCTATGTCCCAGCCAACATGCATATCAGGAAAGTCTCCTTCAAGCTTTTTAAAACCTGCAAGTATCCCATTCTCAAAATCCAAAGCATATCCTGTTTCCTTTTCATTCGCATCAATTCCAGATATTCTTGCAGATCCGCTTTCAACAAGGATCCCTTTCTTTTCATCAAAATCAATTACTGATCTTGCATTTCTTTGGCCAACATACCTAAAACCCTTTCCTGTTGCACTTACTTCCCCACTCAGTGTTATTTTATCCAAAAGAATTCTAGCGCAATCAGCCCTATTTCCGCAAGATTCATCATAAGAAACATAAAAACCATTTTTGGCTGCTAGATTCAATGCATCTCCCTTTTTGTTTTTATACACAAAAACAGCATTTTTGTCTATCTCCAAACTAGAAACTATATCATCCTTAAATCTGGCACTGAACCCCCCACAGATTTTAGTCTCACTATATTCAAAGCAGCTTTTTCCTTCCTTGCCCGCTGCATTATTCTCTGCCACATTTACCTTTATGTTTTCTTTCCCCTTCTCATAACCATACTCAAGCTTATCCCCTTTCTTCAAGTGAAATCTCTTGCCCA
>JAGVXQ010000016.1 GCA_018303705.1 Candidatus Woesearchaeota archaeon | reverse complement strand
AAGCATAATACTGGCTGCGCATGAGTCTGAGTGGGACCTAAAAAAGGCGTTGAACAAAACATTTGAAAACATGAGGCATGAAATGGAGCACAAGTTCAAGGATGCTAGCGCTAAGGCAAAGAGAACAAGAAACCTTTCAAGGAAATAATCAATTTTAAATATACAATCTTCTGATTTTAAAGCATGATATGCCTTGGCATCGAGGGAACTGCGCATACATTCGGAGTTGCAATAGTTGATGAAAACAAGAATATACTTGCTGATTTGAGAGATGGCTATACGAATGAGAAGGGAGGCATAATTCCGCAGGATGCAGCGAAGCACCATCACAATGTAGCAGACAAACTAATTAATGATGCATTAAAACAAGCTAAGATAACATTCAGAGACATAGATTTAATATCCTTCTCAAGAAGCCCTGGTCTTGCTCCCTGCTTGCTTGTGGTTAAAGAAAAGGCAAAGTACTTGGCATTGGAACACAAGAAGAACGTAATAGGGGTAAACCACTGCATAGCACATTTAAGCTCGGGATTGTTCTGGACAAAGACAAGGGATCCGATTTATATCTTTACGTCGGGGGCAAACACGCAGATCATAGCATTGGAAGGCAACAGGTTCAGAATATTTGGTGAGACATTGGACATAGGGTTAGGAAATGCATTGGACAAATTTGGCAGAGGAATAGGGCTCGGATTCCCATCAGGGCCAAAAATAGAGGAGCTATCAGAAAAAGGTAAATACATACAACTTCCATATACTGTAAAGGGGATGGACTTGGCTTTTTCAGGCATAGTCACAGAAGCCATAAACAAACATAAAAAGGGGGCATCAAAAGAAGATTTATGCTACTCTATGCAAGAAACATGCTTTGCAATGCTTGCAGAAGTTGTTGAGCGTGCATTAGCGCACACACAGAAAAGGGAATGCGTTGTGATAGGGGGGGTTGCAGCAAACAGGAGGCTTTTAGAAATGCTTAACATTATGTGCAATGAAAGGAAAGCAAGGTTCTTTGCAGTTCCTTTGAAGTATGCAGGAGACAATGCTGTGAACATTGCATGGCAAGGGATCTTGGAATTCAAGCGTGGCAGGAAGAATGAAATAAAAACTTTGGACATAAATCCAAATGAACGGGTTGATGATGTTGATGTGTTTTGGACGTAACGCCTGGCGAGGTGAAAAATGGAAATTCTGCTTTTAATCCTAATAAGCACATTTTTTGTCAGCATCATTTCTTTCATTGGTGCATTAACATTATTGTTCAAGGAAAGCATGCTTCAAAGGATATTATTCATACTGATTTCCTTATCTGCTGGAGTGCTGATGGGGGCGTCATTCTTTGATTTGATGCCAGAATCTATAGCTAAATTGGGAGCTATGCGAACATTTTCATATGTCCTTGCTGGCTTCGTATTGTTCTTTTTGGTAGAGAAAGTGCTGCAATGGAGGCATTGCCATGATGACAAATGCCATGTACACCCGTTTGCTTACATGAACTTATTTGGTGACGCAGTCCATAATTTCATAGACGGAACAATTATAGCTGCAAGCTTTGTTTCCAGCACGAGCCTTGGAATCATTACAACTGCTGCAGTGGCATTGCATGAAATACCACAAGAAATTGGGGAATTTGGGGTCCTTATCTATGGTGGCTTTAAAAGAATAAAGGCCTTGATGTTCAATTTCATTTCAGCGCTAATGGCGATTTTTGGTGGACTAATAGGATATTTCCTTTCATCATACTCGAAATACACGGTAAACCTGTTGCTGCCTATTGCGGCTGGAGGATTTTTTTACATCGCTGCCAGTGATTTGATACCTGAAATAAGAAAGGACACAAACATGGGAAAATCTTTTTTGAGCATAATTATATTCATTGCAGGCATATTATTGATTTACTTTTTAGGATATTTTAAGTAAAAAAGAAGGCCTAAAATGTATCTTTACCCACTTCTATGCCAAGCAATTTTTTAAGTTGTCTTTCAAAGTATTTTGCCTTGTCATGTTGTGTTGTTATTATCCCAGGGGCAACAAATTCTTCCCTATAATTCTTGAAATATATGCTGGCCTCAAGCAGCATAGTTCCGTTGCGTATATTCCAATATTCAATATAAATTTGATCAGTCTCTTGAGGCACATTTATTCCAGAATCATTGGCCAACTTTGCTAAGTCTATTTGCTTGGCTCGAATGTTGTATCTATTTACTTCGTGCTGCAATTCAGGTTCATTATCTTTAGTAAGGGCTTTATCAAACTTGCCTTCAATGCCATTGGCGCTTGATGCATGATAATAATTTCTTTCCATGTTATGCATTTCAGAAAATACAATATAAAAAGATTTCTATGTTTTACAATCCAAAGAGGCTTGAACCAGAAAAATGAAGCAAGACCTCTATGATTATCACTGCAATTATCAAGATCACAACAAGCATGGGGCTTAGCTCTATCTTGCTCTTGTAATCCTCAAAATACCTTACTAGGCCACCACCTGAGGAAGGCATCCTTATTCTGTCATCAGCCATAAATTCTAATAAAAAAGAGCCATTTAAATATCTTGCTATGGGCTGAAGTTTGTGTAAAAAATATGTGAGCTATATCTGCATTCTATCAGAAAGTATGAGTATAACACCAAAGATAAAAAAACAAACAAGACAATAACCCATGCAGGCTACTTTTTCTTAAAGCATTAAAATGAATAGTGATGTAGAAACTGCCAATTAATACAATGATTTCTTTTGTGCATAATTTTAGCACTAAAATCAGCCTTAGCAGCCAGCCCCTGGGAACAAAAACAAAAGCTTTAAAAGGCATGTTGAAGAGATAAGAAACATAACCAATGATTTAATAGGAGGTTAACATGGAAGTTTCAAAGGAATTGATGGACAAGGCTTATGAGGTAGCTGAATTAGCCAAGTCAACAGGCAAGATAAAAAAGGGAATCAATGAGGTAACAAAAGCCATTGAAAGGGGAATAGTCAAGCTAGTTCTTGTTGCATCTGATGTAAACCCGCTAGAGATAATAATGCACATAGAGCCATTATGCAAGGAAAAATCAGTTCCTGTGATAAAGGTAAAGAGCAAAGAAGAGCTCGGAACATTGTCAGGGTTGCAAAGGTCAACTACAGTAATAGCGATAATAAATGAAGGCGAAGCAAAGAACCAGCTCAAAGAATTGCTGTCAAACATGACTAAGTAAACAAAAGATGAAAGATAACAAAGAAAATAGCAATGAAAAAAAGGAACAACCTAGAAAAGAGCAGCAAAAGCCTGCTGAGAGACAAAGCACTACGTTCTCGCATGCAAACCCTGCTGTAGTTGAGGAGATTGTAGGTAGGACTGGAACAAGGGGCGAGGTAATACAAGTAAGGTGCAAGATTCTTGATGGATATGACAAGAACAAGATATTAAGAAGAAATGTAAAAGGTCCTGTAAGAGTAAAGGACGTATTGATGCTAAGAGAAACTGAAATTGAAGCAAGAAAACTGACACAAACAAGACGAGGTTAATATGGTTAATTGTTCTTTCTGTTCGGGGGTCGTTGAAAGGGGTACTGGAACCATTTATGTGCAGACTGATGGCAAGGTTCTTAACTTCTGCTCAAACAAATGCCAAAAGAACATGCTCAAACTAAAAAGAAGGCCAAGAGACTTTAAATGGACAATGGAATACAAGAAAAAAGAACGATGATAGAAAGAAGCTTAGTCTTGATAAAGCCTGATGGCATACAAAGATGCCTTATTGGAAAAATAATTTCCAGGTTTGAAGATGCTGGCTTCAAAATAATTGGAATGAAAATGCGCTGGATAGACCAGGAATTTGCAATGCTGCATTACACAGAGGATATAGAAAAGAGAAGGGGCAAGTTTGTAAGGGACAAGCTGATAAATTTCATAACAGAAGGCCCTGTTTTGGCATTGTGCTTGGAGGGTGTTGATGCCATAGAGAACATAAGAAAGATTGTTGGAGACACTGAACCGAGGAAGGCAATGCCTGGAACAATAAGAGGGGATTTTGCACATGTAACTTATGAGTATGCTGACAATAAGAACATTGCTG
Organism: Candidatus Woesearchaeota archaeon; assembly: GCA_018303705.1. Lineage (GTDB taxonomy): Archaea > Nanobdellota > Nanobdellia > SCGC-AAA011-G17 > JACPNG01 > JAGVXQ01. The sequence continues at coordinate 5,559 of JAGVXQ010000016.1, read as the reverse complement.
TAAAGAACCTGATACATGCATCATCAAACAAGGAAGACTCAGAGAATGAAATAAAATTATGGTTCTCTGAAAAAGAATTGCACTCATACAAAACCGTTCATGAGATGCACATACTCTGATTATATTTTCAAGAATTCTTTTATCATTTTTTTCTGCCTTACCTCAGGATGGAACAAAACACCGTAGATTGGAAGATGTTTATGCTTGATTGCCTGTGGTATACTCTTGCCTGCCAACTTTTCAAAATTCTTTGGCATTTTTGCAAAAAAATTGTGCAAATGATAAACATATTCTTCGCTTCCAGCCTTCACTCCAAGAAAATCCTTTATGAATTTTTCCTTAAACAGCCCTATTTCGGTTTTTTTGCTAATCTTCGATCCAAAAACCTTGCATACTACTTGCATGCCCCCGCATATTCCTAAAATGGGCTTTTCGTATTCTTTCATCCACTGAAATTTTTTGATGTCCTTGATAAATTCATTATCCTTTAATGAAGTGCCACAGATTATTATTTTTTTGGTGGATTTGATGTCTTCCTCGGTTAATTCATTATAGTGTTTCGCAAGGAATTTTCTGCCTTCATTAATTATTATATCTTCGATTGGCTTTACGAACTCTAGATAATGCAGTTTCTCCATGCAAATGCTTATTATCAGAATCATTTTACTCGAATAAACCCCTGTAAGAATAATTTTCCCCTAAAATGCTAGTTAACTTTATGCATAGCTTTTTTTTGAAGAGGGGGCAATTGAGGACAAGTGTTTCAAACTCTCCACCCTCTGCAGCAGGGTTTATGAAGTATTTTTGGCTTAACAATTTCATTTCTTCAACGAACCTCTTATCTATTTTTCTGCCTACAAATTCCTTGCTAAAGGGATAAGCAGAAACTCCGCTTAAAATTATCTCAAAATTATTTTTCAGCAATTCTTCAAGCAATTCTAGCTGATTCTTCTGCCACAATGGGTTAAAACACTCTATTTTTAAGTCATTACAGATATTCTGTATTCTTGAAGACTGATAAACACTCTCTATGGCACCTGTTACTATGCCTTTTATCTTGTATTTTTTTATTGCTTCTTTTATTGCGATTTTTAAATCATCAAGCTCGAGTTCTTTTTCACCCTTGGTTTCCTTGATTAATATTGGGATGCCCATCAACTCTGCCTGCTTTTTTGTTAATTCTATTGCTGGTGTATGGAACATGAAGCTTTCTGGATTCTTTGAAACAATTGTTATAAGGCATTTTATTTGATAACCATGTTTCCTTGCCATGTATGAAGCATAAGTGCTGTCTTTTCCGCCAGAGAATAGTGCTGCAACGTCCATGTAGATTGCATTTCGTCAAGCTATAAAAACCTTTTTAAACAATCCATTAGTCATAATTAATAACCCACCGTAGCTCAATGGTAGAGCACTCGGCTGTAGATAAGTTCGCTATTTTGACATGGCATAAGCTAAGAATGAGAAATAGATAGCTGATCCCGGGACGTCGCAAGTTCGAATCTTGCCGGTGGGATTTTTCATGAATATCATTCAAGAAGAACCCATGGGATGGGAATTGCCTGTATATCAAGCTAATTATAAAAAGTATGTAATAAGTCAGACCAGCATCAGTCTTAAGTGACAGATTTGTTTAACTACAAAAATCAGCAGTTATTAGCCGTATCCTGCCAGTTGATGTCTTAGAAAAAAGTTAAAGGCTAAAATTCATTTATAAGCGACTTATTACATGCTATAAAAATATTTAGAATTATGTTGATTTCACACTCATCCTAAATGAGTCACGCTCTAATGAATCGCCTATTCCGAGGTCTGTTCCATTCACAGGAGTTCCAATTTGATCAAAACCAATTTCGTTTGGGTCAATGCCTTCTGGATAATCAAGCAAGTTACCTTGCTCAGTTAATTCTATCTCATCACAAGATGCATCATCTGACGTAGACCGAGTATTGATTGTTTCAAGAGAAGGCCTGTCAACAATTCTGGTTGTGTTGTTTGCTTTCTCGACTAATCTTTCAATATTGCTAAAAGATATATTATCAGGCATTTTGCTAGGGCTGTTGCATGACTTTCTTAACAAGACTTCTGCATAGGCATAGTATCTTGGCAAAAAAGGCCCAAGTTGTCTTATGTTTGAAAATGGATTATTATTATCTGGCCCTCTTTCTTCTAATATTGTCTTTATTTCGTAGCCAGGGAACAATTCCCTTGCAGCAGACTCTAATCTTTCCAAATCTTTACTGTAAAACATTCTGGACATTTTATTATCACTAGGCAATCTTATGCCATTTATTATAGCAGGCCTTTCCCTTAAATATTGCAACATGCTGAGCTCTAACCTTTTTGCTCCATATCCATTATTTAATTGGCCTGATTGCCTTGCTAGATCTGCTACTGTCCTCCAGCCTTCTTTGTATAATGTTTCATATGCAATACTGTTGGATATTGCAGTACGGGTTATTTTTACCATACTATAAATCAAAAACAAGGCCTTATAAATTTTTCTATTTTTATTTACTGCTAAGTTGTAAAAATGAAAAGAGTAAGCTTTATAAATCAATAAGATGTTGGATGGTAAATGCTTAATAATCCTTCTAAAACTGAAAAAAGGCAAAATAGATGCCTTTTTATAAATAATAGCCTGATTAGGTCTGGATTTTTATTTTCAGCCCAAAATACTGGTTATTAAGTCTTTAGGAGGAAGAAAAAAAGCAGAAATGCCCTTGTAGTATAACGGCTTATTATACGGCCCTGTCGTGGGCATGTTATGCTCAAAATATCACCGCAGTTAGGCCGGGACGCGGGTTCGACTCCCGCCTGGGGCGTCGGACCGGTAGCTCAGCCTGGATCAGAGCACCTGTTCATCGAGGTGACACTTTTATCCGGCGAAGAAATCAGGGGGTCGCGGGTTCAAGTCCCGTCCGGTCCAAAAAAATCATAAGGCAAAATGGCAGAAATAACAAAACATTCGTTTGTCCCAAAACACACAAAACTTACGCCAGAAGAGGTTGAAGAGCTGCTAAAAATATATAACATAACATTAAAGCAGCTGCCAAAAATTTCTAGCAAAGACCCTGCGATAAGGGACATAGAAGCAAGCAAGAGTGATGTGTTCAAGATAATAAGGGTAAGCAAGACAAACAAGGAAGCTGCATTTTACAGGGTTGTTGTAAATGAATAAAAAAAACATTCTGATAAAAAAGTATTTTGAATCCAGGTCTTTCGTAGAGTCAAACATAAATTCCTTCAACAATTTCGTTGATGTAGAGATGCAGAACATTGTCAATGAAATGGGGGACATAGTTCCTACTATAATACCGCCAGATATAAAAGAGTTCAAGATAAAATTTGACAAGATATGGATAACAAAGCCACAGCTTGTCGAGGCTGATGGAAGCAAGAGAAACGTATACCCAATAGAGTCAAGATTAAGGAAACTGACTTATTCTGCCCCGATGTACTTGGAAGTAAGCGCATACATAGATGGAATACAGAGAGAGACTTTCACAACAGAAATAGGGAAGCTTCCAATAATGCTCAAGTCAAAATACTGCCACCTGCACAATATAAAGCAGGATGAGCTGATAAAAAACTTCGAGGATCCTGAAGACATAGGAGGCTATTTCATATTGAATGGAAATGAGAGGGTCTTGATAATTGTTGAAGACTTGGCATCAAACAAGGTATTTGTGCAGGCAAACAAGACAGGGCCAAGCAAATATACTGCAAAGGTTTTTTCAGAAAAAGGGGCTTACAGAATACCCCATATCATAGAGCAGATGAGGGATGGCATTGTCTACATAACCTTCACAAAATTCAGGAGAGTGCCGCTTGTGGCTGTCATAAAATCACTTGGCCTGGTAAAGGACCAGGACATAAGCAATTTTGTTCTCGGCAAGGACGAGAAGTTTGATGATTTGTTCATAAACCTGTACAACTGCATGGAGCTAAAGAGTGAGAATGATGCCCTTGAATTCCTGGCAAAGAAATCTGGAATACAGCAGGACAAGGACGTGCATGACAAGGTAAAAGAAAACTTTGACAAGTACTTGCTGCCACATCTAGGTCTGACGCAGAAAGACAGGATATACAAGGCATACACACTATGCAAGCTTATGAGAAAGGTGTTCCATGCATCAATAGATTCTGGAAGCGCAACAAGTGACAAGGACCATTACATGAACAAGAGGCTAAGGCTTAACGGGGATTTAATGGCTGACTTGTTCAGGATAAACTTGAGGATACTAATAAACGACATATTGTACAATTTCCAGAGGCTGATAAAGAGAGGAAAGTTTTCATCCTTGAAGATAATAATAAGGGACAAGCTTTTAACATCAAGGATACAAAGCGCGATGTCAACAGGCAATTGGGTAGGCGGAAGAAAGGGTGTAAGCCAGAACATAGACAGGATGAATTTCCTTGCTACATTGTCACACTTGCAAAGGGTTGTTTCTTTGCTGAGCTCTACCCAGGAAAACTTCGAAGCAAGGGCGCTGCATCCAACAACATGGGGAAGAATCTGCAGCATAGAAACTCCTGAGGGAACCTCGATAGGATTGAGGAAGAACCTTGCATTGATGTGCGAGATAACCCAGGATGATGCTTCTGAAGACAAAATAAAGAAGGTTTTGGAATCAAACGGGCTGATGCTAAAATAGGCATGGTGAAAAAATGACTGATATATACCTAAATGAAAAATTCATTGGAAACGTTGAAAATCCTGAGGAGTTCATGAACAAGATAAAGGAAGAGAGAAGAAAGGGCAAGGTAACAGGCATACTTAACATGCACTATGACAAAAAGATGGATGAGATTTACTTGGACACCTCTAAAGGCAGGCCAAGAAGGCCATTAATAATAGTAGAGAATGGAAAAAGCAGGCTCACAGATGACCGCATAAAAAAACTTGAAAAGAATGAAATGAAATGGCAGGACCTGATAAATGAGGGAATAGTAGAATATGTTGATGCTGCGGAGGAAGACAACCTTCTAGTGGCGTTGAACGAGGATGAAATAACAAAGAATCATACACACCTTGAAATATCCCCCTTAGTAATACTTGGTCCTGTTACTTCCTTAATACCATATGCGAACTTTGGGCAGAGCGCAAGGCTGAACAGAGGAAGCAAAGCACCGAAACAAGCATTAGGATTGTATGCTTCAAATTTCTTTGCAAGAATGGACACTGATGTAAGCGTACTGCATTATCCGCAAAGGCCTATAGTAAGGTCGTTCATGGCTGATGTCATAAATTTAGACAAGCATCCTGCAGGGCAGAACGTAACAATAGCATTGATGAGCTATAAGGGATATAACATGTCAGATGCAATAATATTGAACAAGGCATCAATAGATAGGGGGCTTGGAAGGTCAACATTCTTCAGGCCTTATTCAGCTGAAGAGCTCAGGTACTCAGGCGGGTTTGTTGATGAAATATGCGTGCCCACGAAGGATGTAAAGGGGTACAAGTCAGAGAAAGACTATAAGCATCTTGAAGATGATGGCATAGTGTATCCAGAAGCAATATTAAGGGAAGAGGATGTAGTGATCGGAAAG
>JAGVXQ010000015.1:9632-9978 GCA_018303705.1 Candidatus Woesearchaeota archaeon | reverse complement strand
GCTTTCTGCAATTCTCTTGGATTCATCCCAGGGATCATAAGATTGAACTATGGTGCATGTATAAAAATGTTATTATTTCTGCAGTAGATCGCAAAGTGCATAAGTGGGCGAGATGAAGGCCTACAAGAAGATATGTGAAGGTGCTTTGAGTTTTATTTCATTCTTTTCAATTGAAGGTTTAGTTTCTTCAAGAATTTAGTCAATCGCTTTGATATCCTTTCCAGAAATTTTTTCTTCGTTCTTTGGTCTTTTTTTGTTGTAATGATACCATAATCATAGAAAATCTTTGTAATATGGATGGGCAAGCACTGATTTAATATGCTGGTTTGTAACAGTATTGGTTTTT
>JAGVXQ010000015.1:0-9617 GCA_018303705.1 Candidatus Woesearchaeota archaeon | reverse complement strand
AACCTTAGGTTATGGATTGTTGCTAGCCTTATTGCCAAGGGGTCATTAAGCTTGAACAAGTTATAGAGGTAGGATTTTGAATAATTTTTGCATAAATGACAGTCGCAGAACTCAGAAACAGGGGAGTTATCTGATTTATGGCTTTTTCTTATGTACATATGCTCATAGAAATTTTTTTGTGCTATGTTCTTCTTGTTAGGCTCCTTTGTGAAAACATATAGCCTCTCATGCCTTGCATCCCTTGTTGGCAGAACGCAGTCAAAGATTCCATATCCTATCCTTGAGCAAGCCACCATATCGTTTGGCTTTCCAAGGCCCATTGCATATTTTGGATATTTGTCTGGTATAAGTCTTGAAGTATATTCTAGAATGTTGAACATCAATTTTCCATCCTGTATAGGCCAGCCGCCGAAACTATAGCCGTCAAACCCGATTTTCAGGAGTTCTTTTGCGCAATGCTTCCTTAAACCCTTGTTATTTCCGCCTTGTATTATTGAAAAGAGCAATGGCCTTTCGTTGTTATTTTTTGTCAGCCTTTCAAACTCATCCTTGCATTTTTCTGCCCATGATATTGTACGCTCAACTGATTCCTGCTGATTTTCTTTATCCAAACCAGGCTTTGTGCAGTCATCAAGGCACATTATGATGTCTGAATTTAGCTTTAACTGAATACCTATGCATTTTTCAGGCGTCAATGTATGCTTTTCTCCATCCAGCTTGAAGGTTATGCTGTTTTTTTCTATCTTGCCAAGCAGATTATTGTTGTGTATCAATGACATTACCTGGAATCCGCCGGAATCAGAGATTATTGGCATGTTTAGATTCATGTACCTGTGTATGCCACCGAATCTTTTTATTGTTTCAACCATGTCCTTCCTTAGAATGTGGTAGGTGTTTACAACAATGCCATCCACATTGGCTTTTTCAAGGTCCCTTGAGTCTACTCCACGGACAACACCAGAAGTAGCATCTGGAAAAAATGCAGGAAGCTTTATCTCCTTACCTCTTGCGTTCAATGCTTTCATGAAATTATTTTATTTTGGCATTCTATAAATCTTTCCATGCAAAAATCCTCATGCAGCCTTGCGCGTAACCCTGTAAATCATAAAAGAACCGAACAAGAACATGGCAAATGTCAGGAACTGCCCCATGGTAAAATAATTAAAGAAATATCCTAGCTGAGGGTCAGGCTCCCTAAAAAACTCTATTAAAAACCTGAATGAGCCGTACATGGTTACGAAAAGCCAAAACATGAAGCCCCTTGGAAGATTTTTGCCATTTATGCCATAAAGAACAATGAACATGACAAGGTTCTTCGATGCCTCATAAAGCTGGGATGGGTGCCTGTAACCCTCTGCGTCAGGAAATTTTACTGCCCATGGAACATTAGTTATCCTGCCATATAGCTCGCCGTTGATGAAATTTCCTATTCTTCCAAGCATCAATGCAAGAGATGCAGGTATTACAATGATGTCTGCCAGAGTGTAAAAATCAAACTTCTTCTTTTTGCAGAAGATGTAGCCTGATGTTATGATGCCAAGCAAAGCACCATGGAAGCTAAGGCCTCCTTCCCATATTGCGAATACCTTTAATGGGCTTTCCATGTAATAGCCAAAGTTGTAAACCAATGCATAAAACAATCTTGAGCCTATCAGCATGCCAATAGCCACGTATAAAAGAAGGTCTGCTATGTCATCCCTTGAAATGCTGATTTGCTTTCTCTTTGCAAGATAAGAAAGCATGAAATATGTTATTAAGAACCCTACAACATAGAACAACCCATAGTACCTTATCTCCAATGGGCCTAGATTCAACAGCACAGGGTTTATGTCATGGATGTACATCTTTGTCCTTGATCTTGCTTCTTACAACAGAGATTACATAAGTTATTATTAGCATTGCAAAGGCACCCATTATTACAGGTTTTGGTTTGGCAGCACTTTTCATTAGGGATATTGCCCTGCCTGTAAGAGGGATATTTTCTTTTTTCGCTGCATTGTTTTCTGTTGGTGCTTGTGTTTTTTGCTCATTGCTCTCTTTCTTTTCAGGCTCTTTCTGCTCTGTAACCGGAAGGCTTATTTGCGAATTTGATTTTGAGCTTATTGCAGGGGTTGTTTCTGAGCTGGCAGATCCGCTAGAGCCTCCACCGCCCCCGCCACCACTAGAACCGCTGCCTGAAGATCCTGAATCGCCATCGTCATTGCTGCCAGAAGAGACATTTATTGATATCAAATACTGCGGGGAAGAGCTGATCATGTTGGCATCGTTCATGCAGGTAATGTTCCATGCATGATCTCCGTTTTCAAGGGTTTTTGAAAATGTTTGCTCTATGCCAGGGCTTATTGTTGTGTCTGTCTGGTCTATCGAATTGTCTATTGACAAAGAACAGTTTGATATGGCTATGTCTAATGCATTGTAGGAGAATGAAACTGTTTTTGAGTCTGTTTTTACTGTGTTATTTTCCGGAGATATTAATGTTATTTCTGGCGGTGTTAAATCTATGGAAAATGAAACTGATGAATGTTTTTCATTGCCAATTGAATCTGATGCGTATACATTTACTATATGACTATCAACAGAGGCATTGAATGTTATGTTTTCTGAAATAGTAATGTTTTGCATGTTGTCAATATTGTACCACTTGGTGCTTATGCCATTGAGATCATATATTGAGAGATTAAGCTTTAATGATGTGTTTGATGAATATGTCTTGTTGTCCAATGAACTTATTGTTATATCTGGCCTGGTGGTATCGAGCTCAAAGGTATAATTAGTATTGTTAAATGCTGCCCTGTTAGATTTATCTGCGCATTGAATGTTCCAGAGATAATTGCCGTCCTGCAGATTCATGGTAATGTTCTGGGTTACATTGCTTGATGCAGCCATTGTTTTGTTTGCATGCCAGCTTGTGACATTTGTATATAATGTGCAGTTCTGAATGTTTGCGTCAAATGCTGTGTAATTTACATAACTTGCATTTGTTATCGTGCTGTTCAAGGGATAATTCAGGTAGACAACAGGGTTTGTAAGGTCTATGGTAAATGATGCAATGCTGCTTGAATTTGAATTGCCCTGGGAATCAGAGCAGTTTACATATGATGAATATGTACCCTCTGGAAGCGATACAGAGAAGTTTGACTGGGTGTTTGTTATTGTTGAGGAGTTTGTCCTGTTAATGATTCCATTTAGGTACAATGAGCAGCTTGCATTGCTTTCATCATCATAAGGGGTAAACAAGAAATTTACTGAAGATGATTGCAAGAAAGAATTGTTAAATGGATAATCAAGGCTTACAACCGGGCTCGTAATATTTATCACAAAGCTCTGCAACATTGTCTGGTTCATGTTTCCATTCTTGTCGATAGCGTAAAATTTCCATGATATGTTCTGGTTCATTGAGAGATTGCCTGAGCTTAAAGTAAAGTTGTATGTGTTGCCTGTTTTTTCATGCACGGTGTAGTTTGTGAAAGATGTGTTTATTCCAAGCTCTATAATAACTTGATCAAGAAATGTGTCTGTTGCATTTGAATAGAATATTATGTCTGTTGAAGGCAGAACTATGCTAGGGGTTTTTACACTGTCCCATATGCCTGGCTTCTTCGTGTCAAGTGATATTATTGCTGAATATATGTCAATCCTGGAAAAGGTGTTGCCTGTTCCTGTGTCAAGTATTTTTTTGCCTGTTGAATTCAATGAGCTGTATATCTGGGCCTGGCTTATTGCAGCATTAAAATCCTGGGTGTAGTACTGGTTAAGCAATGCTATTGCGCCTGCAGCAAATGGTGTTGCCATCGAGGTTCCTGACATGGCTACAGTGCCTCCTGATATAGAGGTTGATGTTATCGTTGAGCCTGGTGCCAGAAGGTCTAGGTTGCTGAACCTGTTCGTGTAGCTTGCTATTGTATCAACAGAGCCGCCAGAGTCATACGTTGAACCTATGCTAATAACATTTGGTGCGCATGCTGGATGGGATATCCCTGATGTAGAGCCAGCATTACCTGATGCTGCAACAAATGTAATGTTCTTTGCTATTGCTGAATTAATGTAAGAGTTCCATGTTGTAGGGCATGTTTCTGATGTGTAAGTTGTGTCAGTTCCTATGCTCATGCTTATTGCTGATATGTTGTATTGCCCCTTGTAAAGAGTGCACCAGTCTATGCCTGCTATCAAGTCATCTTCATAGCAGCTTGCGCTGCCACCAGAAGGAAAGCATGATTTTATTATCAAGAGGCTTGCATCAGGAGCTACGCCTTTAACAGAGCCATTTGCAGCTGCTATTCCTGCCACATGGGTTCCATGGCCCTGGTCATCAAGTATGTTGTTGTTTCCTGCATAAAAATTAGTGCCATTCAGTATTTTTTTGCAATCTCCAGAAAGAAAAGAGCTGTTTGTGCACGAGCCAAAGCTTTCATGGCTGTAATTTATGCCTGTATCTATTATGCATATAGACTTGGTGCTGCCAGTCAAATTCATGCTGTTCATCACTATGCTATTGGCAAGTGTAGCGTTAATTAAAGGAAGGGATTCTGCAAGGCTGATTACATATCTCTTGTTCAATTCTATTCTTTCTACGCCTGCATCAGAGCTTAGCTTTTCCAACCCTGATTTTGTTATGTTGCCTGACAATGCATTTATTGTCTTGTACTTATGCTTAAGCCTAAAATCATTGTTGCCCTGAAACCTGTCGCGGTAATAAACATAATTTACCTTATTAAGGATCCTGTCTTGCTCGTTCTTGAACTCTGCCACAATGTTAGGATGCTTAAGGAATATTATTACGTTAACTTCTTCGTTATTCTCCAGAGTGGAAATCACAGATGGCTCTATTTTTGCGGTATATGCCGAGTCAAGAATTGGCATTGAAAAAAATAATACAGCAATTAAAATCAAGCACCTCTTCATCAGGATTAAAAATTATAGCAAACTTATAAACCTTTTTCTTTTAGCAGCTTAAGGCCATTTGATAGATTGTATTTCTTTTCTTCCAGAATCGTGTTTATGTTCGAGAGAGATTCCTTTGCCTCTTTTGGAGTCATACCAAGCAATATGCCGAAGCTTTTTAGGTCATATGTGTTTTTAAGCTCTAATTTTGCTGTTGCGAAGCTAGCAAGCACCGTGATTAGCTTGTATTTCCTGCAGAGCCTTACGTTCTGCGACATCCTGCCAATTAATATAGACCTTTCTATGCCTTTTGCCTTAAGCAAATCATTGAAATTGAATGCTATTGCTATGTTATTCTTGTAAGCTATCTTGCACAGCACATGATTAAGCCCTGAATTCCTATAGTGAAGCGAGTCTTGCTTGTCAATGTTTTCTGTGCTTGTTAAAATATCGACTTTCTTTTTCTCAAGTATTGCCCTGTTAAGAATTCCTCCACGCACTATTATCAAATTATTTTTGGACTTGTTTATCTTCTTTTCAAGCTCCTTGCTTGAAGATGCAGTTATTATTTCAACCTTTACGTACCTTGAAAAACCCATTGCCTTGCCATCGCAGTCAAATGATACCAAATCAGTTAGCATAAGATTCGATAGAAATCGCATTTTATAATAGTTTTGCAAGTAAAAAAACCCGGGCAAGCACTCTTTTGGAGATGCTTGCTGGGGAAAAAGAGGTGATATCATAATATATGCTGTATAAATTTATAAAACTTTCTATTATACCTCTCAATTAGTGGTAAATTTGATAAGAAAGTATTAAATATGTTTTTCCTTTTTCAATCCCATGCAAAACCAGCTTTATGACATGCTTCTAAAAGAGGATGAAATAACATGGCAGACAATAATATATGACTTAATAAGAACAGAACAGATGAATCCATGGGACATAGACATTTCTTACTTGACAAACAAGTACCTTGATGCTGTAAAGACTATGAAGGATATGAACATGTTCATTTCAGGCAAGGTGATACTTGCTGCAGCACTCTTGCTTAGGATAAAGTCTACGAAATTAGTTGCAGAGGACATAGCATTTTTCGATGAGTTCCTTTTCCACAGCGATGCAGATGAGCTAATGGATGAAATAATAAGTGAAGAATCCCATAGAGTGAAAGACATACCAAGACTTGCAATAAAAACTCCGCAAGCTAGGAAGAAAAAAATAACAGTGCATGACCTCATGGAAGCATTGCAAATGGCGCTTGAAGTGAACCAGAGAAAAGTCATGAGAAGAGTTGATGAAAGGAGGGTAAATGTGGCTATACCCCGTGTCAAGGTTGACATAACAAAGCTGATAAGGAATTTGTATGACAAGATAATGGACATGTTCAAGAAAGAAGATGTTGTCACATTCTCAAAGTTAGTGCCAAGCGACAAGAAAGAGGACAAGATTCTGACGTTCATACCTATGCTGCACCTCGACAACCAAGGCAAGATAAACATACAGCAGGAACAGGCTTTTGGAGAGATAAGAATTTTTAAGTGAAAAAAAATTCTAAATTATTTCTTAAAAAAATAAAAAATAAAAAAGTTTATATAGTAAAAAGTTATTCAAAATAGTATGCGGGGGGTGAATCGCAACAGATGGATATAGGTTTCAATCCTCTTAATGAGGACGAAGATCCATACCCCAATAATGGAGCATACCAAAACGAGGTATATTCCAGGAAAAAATGGTATGGCTTTGAGGAAGAACTCGCGGAGTTTGCCTCAAGATTTAACCATCGTCATTTCGACCAAATGCACGATGCAGAAAATTCAGATGAAACTTGTGATCTTTGCAGGAAATTAGGCTTAGTCAAAGAAATGGGCTTAGTCCAAGTATTGCACTGATCATTTTTTTCTTTTTTTGAAAAAATTAATAAAGTGGGCTGTGCTATTAAATGGCATGGAAGACATTAAGAAAACAGCCAACGGCATGAAAGGGAACAAAGAAAAGCTAAGCTACTTGGAAGAGCAGCTGAAAAAGACAAAAGACAAATCAATGAAAGAGATAATAAAAAAGATGATAGTTGTGGCAAAGAAGCGGGAATCCTCAAAGCCAAAGGAAAAGAAGTCATTGGAGGAAAAGGTAGAAAACAAAAACATTGAGGCACCTGCAATAAAACAAGTTGCAGAGGACACCATAAATGTTGCTGAAGATGACAAAAAGTACAGGGTAGTTGCTCTTGAATCAGCTGCTGAGAACATTAGAACAAGAACATCAGCGCAAAAGGAAAAATCATATGCATCCCAAAGGTCTTATGGATCATCGTTCTCTGATTACAAGGTTGAGATGAGGCCGACAATGTATGAAGAGGGAACAAGAAGCGCGTTAAGGGAAATTGAGGATAATTTTATAAAGGACGGCATACTAACACCTGGAAGAATGCCGACTACAGACCAGATTGATGTCATTAGGGATAGGCTGAAGAAAATAAACCCTGGTGCATCTGATGAATCATTGATTTTCTATGAAAGAAATATAGTTGATGACATAAAAAAGAGGAAAGATTCATACCTGACAAAATTAAGATGAGCTATTACAATTCAGAGCCATACAAGAGCATTTTTGATTCGAAGTTTTATGTGCCGCAAAGTGCATTGTCAGCGCCTACAAGCATAAACACTGCAAACCAAATAGCAGAAGTAAATGCAAGGCTCAATGCAGGAGTTTTTGGCGTTGATATCTCTGCGATAAGCCCTGATGTTGCAAACATGATACCAAAGGAGCATTTCAAGGAGATAAGGAGGCTCACGAAACTAAGCGGAGCAACAGCTTCGATGCACGGGCCCATAATAGACCTTGCAGGATTTACCCAGCAGGGCTATGATGAGGGCAGCAGAAAGATGGCTGAGCAGCAGATGAATTCTATAATAGAAAAGGCATATGAACTTAATCCAGAAGGCAATGTTACTGTAAATTTCCATGTCAACACACAGATACCAGGAGAGTTCATGAGAAAGCTTAGCAAAGAAGAGATGGATTCAAGAAAGAAAGAGGTTGAAGTACTGAAGAGCATGGTAAAATATGAAACCAATGAAAAAGAAAAGAGGCTTCTGCAAGAAGATTTGGACAGGCTCAATCGCGGAGAAATAATGGAAGCAATGGGAATTGTAAACCAGGAGACTGGTGAAACAGGGGCAATAAAATATGAGGCAAGAGAAACTCCGCACGGCACAGTTGTGTATACGCCGAATGAGAGGCTGATGATGCAAAACAGGACAAACTGGGACCAGGCAAGGCTTAAGGTATTTGACATGCAGAAGCAGAAAGAAGAAAGGAAAAGAATGATGGATGAAGTTTTAAAGAGCCAAAGGTTCAATGACCTTAAGAAATTGGAAGAAGGCGGAATTATACATGAAAATGAATTAGGGGAATACCATAGCTATATTCAGACAGCGAACTTGATGAATGCACATATACATGAAATTGATACAAACATGAATTCCCTGCTTACTGACATGTACAACAGGGCTCACAAATACCTTGACAAGGATTTTAAGATTCCAATACCTGATGAAAAAAGCGGCAATATGAATATAGCTACAGTCGACAAAGAAAAATATTTTCGATCCTTCAAAAACAATTTTGAGGCTATTAAGTCAAGGGATGAGCGCCTCGGAGTATTCATGGATTTCATAAGTCACCTTCCAGCGCCAGACCTGTATGTCCCGACAAACAAGATTGCAATGGAGAAGACAGCTGAAACACTTGCAAGCAGCGCATTAAATGCCTATGATAAGTTTGGAGAGCATGCCCCAATAATAACTGTTGAAAATTACCAGCCAAATCTTACTCTTGGAAATGCAGAGGAAATTAAAAAGACAATTGAAGAAAGCAGGAGCATATTTGCTGAAAAACTGGCAAAGGAAAAGGGAATGCCAAAGAAGGATGCAATGGAAATGGCTGAAAAGATAATAGGGGTTACATGGGATGTGGGCCATATAAACTTTTTAAGAAGCAGGGGATATGGAGAGGAAGAAATATTAAAGCAAGCAAAGACCATAGCGCCGTATGTAAAGCAGATGCACATAACAGACAATTTTGGATTCTCAGATGCGCACCTTCCGCCTGGAATGGGAAACGTCCCAATGGACAAGCATATTGACATCATGAAAAAGGCAGGGTTCAACATAGAGGGCAAAGAAGGCAAAGGCAGGCTTATAGTAGAAACAGGGGAGTTCGTGCAGCAGTTCAAGGAGAACCCACACCTGTACACATTGGAAGCGTTTGCTTCCCCGCTTTATTCAATAAAGGCAGAGCCAAGATGGTATTCTGTAAGGGATATGCCAGGGGTCTATGGAATGGGGCTCGGCAATGTATATCCTGAGCAGCATTTCCAGATGTATGGGAGCGGCTTTGCGACATTGCCAAGAGAACTTGGAGGACAGGTTGGCGGAGAAAAATCAAGGTTTGCAGGAACACCAAATGCTTAAATATATCGCAAAATATATAATGGGGTGAATAAAACATAAGACAAGGTGAAAAGGGGTTGGCATCAGCAAGCTTAAACAAGAAGGATTATGACATATCATATGACTTTGCAATAAAAGCATACAAAAAGTTTGACAAGTCAATAAAATCTGTTGTTCTTTTTGGCTCTACTGCAATTGGCAAGGAAAAGGATTCAAGCGACATAGACGTAATAATAATCTTGGATGATTGCACAATAAAATGGGATGAAGAGCTGATAG
>JAGVXQ010000014.1 GCA_018303705.1 Candidatus Woesearchaeota archaeon | reverse complement strand
TTGATGATAAACAAAAAGAGAAGAATATTAAGGATTTAGAATATAATAATTTACTAAGTACACAAAATATCGTGCTTGTTCTAATTGGAACTGCGATAATATCTGTATTTTTAATTGGCCAATTACCAAATAATTTGAACATTACTAAATCCGATTTGCTATTTTTTTTAGTTGTAGTGATTATAGGTGTATTGTTATACTATAGTAAAAGATTAGAAGAAAAGTTAAAAGAAATAAAAAATCTTTAATTTCCATTTGGTACACTCCTTATGCTGTTTATATGAGGGATATGAAAAGTGTATAGTAATTATCGGACATCACAACAGAGTAATCAACCCAAAACAATTATAAATGTATCTAAGCAAAAAAACTCACATGAATATTGGCGAGTTTTACATAAACAACTTAAGGAAACTGCAGCTTATTCCCATTGCAATAATGCTGACCATGCTGGCAATATTGTTTTACAGCTACTTTACAACAGGATATTTCATTGAGAGGGACATTTCGCTTAAAGGGGGGTCTATGATAACCATTACGACCGATAAAGACACTTCCAACGTTGATGGATTTCTTTCTTCAAGATTCCCTGATTATGAGTTTTCTACAAGAAAGTTGACAGAGTTCGGAACATCTGCAACAAAAGGAATAACAATAGAGACAAACATGGGGGACATAGAAAACCTCAAGCAGGCACTTGAAGAATTTTTAAATATAAGGCTGTCAAAAGAAAATTTTTCTGCTGAGTTCACGGAATCAAGCCTTGGCTCATCTTTTACATACCAGATAATAAGGTCACTTATAGTGGCTTTTATTCTGATGGCGATAGTGGTTTTCATAACATTCAGGGTTTTTGTGCCTGGCCTAGCAGTCATATTCGCTGCAATATTTGACATAATCGTGTCCATGGGTTTCATGAACATTCTTGGCATAAAGCTGTCGATACCTACTGCTGCTGCGTTGCTGTTGCTTATAGGATATAGTGTTGACACTGACATATTGCTTACAACGAGGATTTTAAAGAGGAAGGCGTCTGGCAGCCTTAATGAGAGGATATTCGAATCTATAAAGACAGGGACTACGATGACATTTTCGGCAATCGGGGCATTGTTAATTGGTTATTTAGTAACAAATTCCTTTGTGATGGAGTCAATGTTTTTGGTAATAATAATGGGGCTTGTAGCTGACTTGTTCAGCACATGGCTTGTGAATGTTTACATTTTGAAGCTATATGTGGAAAGAAGGGAGAAAAATGGCTAAAATATTTACGTGGAGAGTATGGCTTTTGGTATTTTTCATAGCAATATCAATACTTGCAATAAAGCCGAATCCATTTGCATCAGGCGTTGAGGTAAAAAGCATTTCTGCCAACAGCCTTGCAGCAGACAATGGGTTAAAGGCAGGCATGAAGATACTGAAGGTAAATGATGCAGAGATAAACACAGTTTCTGACTATATAAATGCCATAACATCCCTTAACAAGCCGCAGTTGGGGCTTAAAATAAAAACAGACAAAGCAACAGTTAACGTTAATGTAACAAACAAATTGAAGATTAGCCTTGATGAGAACCTTACTGTAATCAGAAGCGAGGTTCTGGGAATATCAATAAATGACAAAATAACTGGAATAAACAATTACAGCGTGAATAACATAACAGATTACATTGATGCTTTGGACAAGGTTATGCCAAAGGAAAAGATAAAGATAGCAACTTCTGGTGGTGAGATAGCATACCTTGCGTATAGCCAACCAGAAATAACAGTAAGGGAGGCAAGAACAACAAACATAGTCAAAGGCCTTGACCTTGAGGGTGGAACAAGGGTATTGCTGCATCCAAAGGAGGAGAATACAACAGACACAACAATAAACAACATTGTTGGGGTGCTTTCGAACAGGCTTAATGTTTATGGGCTTACTGATGTGAGCATAAAGCCAGCAAAGGACTTGTCAGGCAACAAGTATGTCCTGGTTGAGATAGCAGGGGTTTCAAGCGATGAAGTAGAGAACTTGATAGCAGCACAAGGAAAATTCGAGGCAAAGATAGAAAACCAGACAGTTTTTGTTGGTGGCAAAAAGGATCTTCCATTCGTGTGCAGGGGTGATGGGTCTTGTTCTGGAATAAGGCAATGCAGCCAGGCTAGCAATGGATATCAGTGCCAGTTTGAGTTTGCTATAAGGCTTAGCTCGGAGGCTGCTAAAAGGCATGCTGATATTACAAAGGAACTTGAAGTAGTGCAAAGTGCTGAGGGCAGCAGCATACTCGGGAAAAGGCTTGATTTTTACCTGGATGAAAGGCTTGTTGACTCGCTGCAGATAGGGTCTGACTTGAAAGGAAAGGAAACAACAGACATAGCGATATCCGGGCCTGGATTTGGAACTGACCAGAAATCTGCGCAGGACAATACAATAAAGAACATGGACAGGCTTCAGACAATATTGATAACAGGGAGCTTGCCAGTTGACATAGAGATAGCAAAGCTAGACAACATATCGCCCACATTAGGAAAGGATTTTGTAAGCAACACGTTCCTTGTAATGATATTTGCTATTCTTGCTGTAACAGCTGTTGTTTACATAAGGTACAGGAGGGCATTCATAATAATTCCCATGATGGTAACAATGCTAAGCGAGGTACTTATAATATTCGGAATAGCTGCAATGATAAAATGGAACATAGACATTGCTGCAATAGTCGGGATATTAGCTGCTGTTGGAACAGGAGTAGATGACCAGATAATAATAACTGATGAGGTGCTTTATGGAGAGAAGGAAGCTGCTCTGAACTGGAGACAGCGCATCAAGAGGGCGTTTGCAATAATATTTGCGTCATTCGCTACAATGTTTGTTGCAATGGTGCCTTTGTTCTGGGCAGGAGCAGGAATGCTAAGAGGATTTGCATTGACAAGCATAATAGGAATATCAGTTGGCATACTGATAACCAGGCCTGCATATGCATCCATAGTAGAATACTTGGTAAACAAGTAACTAGAACCTGAATGGAAAGCTCTTTATGCTGATCAAATCCTTGCTTTCCTTTATCCAATCATAAATCTCATTGCTTGAGCAATACATGCATATGTCAATAGGGCCATTGCATTTTATGCACCTTAGTTCTGAGTTAATGTCATCTTTCGTGCTGTCAAATATGCCGAGCCTAGACTTAATTATGCCAACAAAATTGTCATTGTTCTTAACAAGCCATGCTTCAACAGAGCTTGCTATGCACTTAGGGCATATAGGATTTGTTATCTGTTCATTGCATTCAGTGCATATATCCATTTTCAAGCCTCTATGTAGCCTTCCATAAATCCCTGCTCTGCAAGAGATATCTCATCATTCTCTTCCAACTCTTCGATGTAGTCCAGGGATGAATAAATGTCATCGCTTTCATCTTTGTCATGCCTTCTTTTGCTTAACTCTGCGGATTTCATATTAACACCCCCATAAAATTTACCTGCTTAAACCGAAGATGTTAACAGCTTATATATAGTTAATCTATATATAGCATATATTATATATACACAGTAACAAAATCTTTAAATAATGCAATGCATTATAGCTGATTAGCTAATTTTACAGTTGTCCGGAGCATTGCATGGAACCAAGAAAACTAATAAGCTTTGGAACGTCATCATATGTAATATCAATTCCAAAGACATGGATAAACAAGAATGAGCTTGCAAAGGGGGATTTCATTTACCTGCATGAGAATGGCAACGGAGAGATAGTAATAACGCCGAGCCAAAAGGAGATAAAAAAAGAGCCACGCACAATATCAATGAATGTCATGAATAAGTCATTAAGGGACTTAAGGAGGGAGTTGATTGCCAATTACATAGCAGGGTATGATGCTATAAGGCTGCAAGGCCAGATCAACACAAAACATTATAGTGACTTAAGGGATATAGTAAGGGATTTTACAACGTTTGACATAGTAGACCAAGGCAAGTCGTATATTGTTCTGAAGGATTTCCTGAACATAGAGAAGATATCAATAGAGGACCTAACGAGAAGGATAGACCTCATAATAAGATCTATGATTGAGGATACGAAGCACATAAACAACAACATCAAGCTAGACAAGGTTTATGCAATGGATGCAGAGGTCAACAGAATAACATTCATGACATTCAGGTTCATAAAGAAGGCATTAAATGACCTGAAACTTGCAAAGCTTTTTGGGTTATCTCCAGACGGTTTATTAAGCTTATGGCTACTGGTTTCACGTCTTGAGAAGATTGCTGATGAAGTAAAAAGAATAGCGAAGTTTTTCAAAGTTTTAAGGCTAAGCAAGAGCGAAACTGAAGAGATTGTATATGTTTTCACTTTAATAGAGAAGGAGTACCTTAATACCGTAAAGGCTTATTACAACAAAGACAGGGAGCTTGCATTTACCATTGCAATAAACAAGGACAGGATAATAGAGACGTGTAACAAGCTGACAAAAAAATCAAGCAACGCTGTTTGCGGCAGCATTGTGGAGAAGCTTAAGACTATGGAAATTTACATAGTGTATTTGGCGAGAGATGTTTACGGGGCTTAATATGAATATATACAAGGAAGTAGACATGAGTGTGCCATCTGAGGATTTGCTCAAGATAGTCAGTGATGCCATTGGAAGCACAAAGCACTTACCAGGGGTTTTGGATGACATCCTGATAAAGGAACTTAAGCTAAATAAAAATGATTCGCAGGATACCACAGAAAGGACAGATGATGATTTTATACGTGTAAATGGCAATATGGAAAAACTCGCTGAATTAACGTAAAGAATTTAAACTGGTCGGCCATAATTACATTGATGAAGCATACATACCAGGTAACTTTTCTTCTGCTATCACTATTTTTTCTAGCGCAGCTGATTGGGCTTTTCGTGGCAAATTATTACCTTGACAGGGAGCTGCCTTATGGCATGGAAAGGCCGCAAATTGAAGAAGAGAAACCTGTACAATCGACTTTCTTGATGATGGCTGCAATAATAATCGCGTCAATAATATTCATCATCTTTGCAAGGTTTAAGCTGTCCTTTTTATGGAAAATATGGTTTTTTCTGGCAGTGCTGCTTATGCTCTCAATAACCTTTGCTTCATTTTTAAACCACACAATTGCCTTTGTTTTGGCTTTAACACTTGCATTTTTCAAGGTAGTCAAGAGAAATATAGTAATACACAACATAACAGAGATTTTCATGTATGGCGCTGTTTCTGCAATATTTGCGCCAGTGCTGAGCGTAAAGATAGCCTTAATGTTCCTTGCTGCAATATCAGTTTATGACATAATATCAGTGTTTGTGACTAAACACATGGTAACTATGGCAAAATTTCAGACAAAACTAGGACTGTTTGCAGGGCTTCTTATACCTTACAAGAGAAACATAGCTGTGCTTGGCGGAGGCGACATAGGACTGCCATTGCTGTTTTCAAGCGTCCTGATAAGGGATTATGGGCTGTATAATGCAATAATAGTTTCTATATCAGCAACCCTGGCGCTTTGCATTTTGCTGTATAAGGCGGAGAAGAAGAAGTTTTACCCTGCCATGCCATTCATAACAGCAGGATGCTTGTTCGGGTATTTGGCAATATACTTGTTTTCTTTTTACCTTTAGATTCATTTGCAAGGTTAAATTTTTTTAAAGGCGATTGGCCTTTAGCTTCCAAGTGCGTTGATGCCTATGAAGAATTCGTGGTCCTTTATTTTTTCTTTTGCTGAATAAGAGCCGCCCTCTGCAAGAATGACTTTGGTTATTCCTGCTTTTTTCTTTATTTCATCTATATGCTTGCCAAGACCATAGCTTGATTTGATGAAAAGGGTGATTTTGTTTTCCTTTTTCAGGCCTGCTTTTTTTCTCAAGTCCTGGATTCTTCTGAGAATTTCGCGGGAATAGCCTTCTTGCTCAAGAGCCTTTGTCATTCTAGTGTCCAAAACTATACTGCCAAGAGAGAATGCAAAGCCTTCTACGGCTTCGTCTATTGTCTTTTTTGTTATGGCGAATTTTATTTCCTTTATGTTTGCTTGCCTCAATATCAAATCCAACAATGGCTTTAATTTTTCAGGCATGCCTCTGTGTCCCTTGTAAAGATGCACATTTGCTTTCTTCAATGGCCACCTTAAGCTTATCTTTTCCTTGTCCCTTGCTGCCATTATTCCAGTTATTATCGAGCTGCAATATTCCATTGATGATTCAATCTCCTTATTTATAAGATTATTGTCTGGCTTAGGCCATTCCTGCAGGTGGATGGATTCTTTTTTGTACACATTCAGGTTTATTTCTTCTGCTGTGAATGGAAGAAAGGGAGCCAGAAGAACGAGGCCATCAAAATATGAATCATACAATGTTTTTTGCACTTCTGGATTGTCCAAGGAATCCCTTATGAACTGGACATAGGCCTTTGACAAGTCAAAGAGAAAATAATTCTTTAACAATTCCATTGCCTTGTGATATTCAAGGCTTTCAAGGCAATTTGTAACAGCTTGCTTCAGGGTTTCCTTCCTTGAAATTATCCATAGGCTTGCAGGATCATTACTGCATTTCTTTGAAGGATTGACGCAGTTCTGCTTTATGTATGATGCCAAATTCTTTATTACAATAAGGTGCCTGTTTATTTCTTTTGCAGGGGTGTAGCCAAAGTTAAGGTTGTAATGTGGATTTTGTGCGCAATATTGCCAGCGCATGACATCAGCGCCCATCTTTTCAACGGCTTCGTCGAACCATATGGCATTGCCCTTGCTCTTGTGCATTGGATTTCCTTTTTCATCGCGAACCTCTTCATAAGCAAGCATCCTTTTATATGGTGCAACGCCTTCCAAGACAACTGACATGAACAATTGGGCGTAAAACCATAGCCTGACTTGCGCGCGCATCTCTATTTCCAGGTCTGCAGGGAACCATTTTTTCCAATATGGCTTGTCTTCGAAATATTTCAATGTTGAAAATGGAACTATGCCTGCGTCAAGCCAACAATCTCCAACGTCTTTTATTCTATACACTTCTTGGCCACATGAACATCTTATTTTTATGGAGTCTATCCATGGCCTATGCAGCTCTGGCAGATTATCAACATCATTTTTGTCAATTGCCTTTTCCTTCAGCTCTTTCAATGACCCTATTACAGTTAATTTTTTGCAGTTTGTGCATTCATAGAACATCAATGGCAGGCCCCAGTACCTTCTCCTTGAGATGTTCCAGTCTTCCATGTTGTCAAGCCAGTCCTGCATGAGCTTGCCTATGTGTTCTGGATACCATGTAACTTTTGATGACTCTCTTTTCATTATTGGCCTTATTTCATTGCATGAAATGAACCATGATGAGTCAAGCCTGAAAACCAGCTCTTCTTTGCAGCGCCAGCATACAGGATAGCGGTGCTTGTATTGTTCTATTGAATAAAGCAGCTTGCGTTTTTCCAAGTCCTTTACAATA
The DNA here is from genome assembly GCA_018303705.1 of Candidatus Woesearchaeota archaeon. GTDB lineage: Archaea > Nanobdellota > Nanobdellia > SCGC-AAA011-G17 > JACPNG01 > JAGVXQ01. Next base: position 2,252 of record JAGVXQ010000014.1, on the reverse strand, counting down.
TCTTTTTTTATTTCTTTTACATTTTTTCCTGTGAGCCAGCCATAGCCTTTGTTGTAATTTCCAAAATCATCAAGAGCTGGCTCGAGTACCTTAAGATTTAATTTCTTGCCTATCTCATAATCAACATCTCCGCAGCTAGGGGCTATGTGAACTATGCCTGTGCCATCCTTGTCGCTAACTTCCTCAAATGGTATCACGTGGTGCTTAATGCCTTTCTGGATTTCAATGTCTGGATAAAAAGACTCGTATTCAATGCCTATAAGGTCGCTGCCTTTTATTGTGTCTATCACTATGTAATCGTTGCCAAGCTTTTTCAGGGTGGCTTCTGAAAGATAATAAATGTCATTGCCTTTTTGGGCCTTTGCATAATTGATGTCTGGATTTACAGCTGCTGCCATGTTGCTTGACAGTGTCCATTCAGTGGTTGTCCATATCAATAGGTATTCGTTGTTTTTTCCCTTTATTTTTGCCTTGACATAAATTGAAGGGTGGGTTAATTCTGCATAACCTTCATCGCTCATCTCATGCTTTGAAGAGCTTGTTCCGCAGCGTATGCACCATGGAAGTATCTTGTAGCCCTTGTACAGCCAATTGTTTTCATGGCATTTCTTTAGAAAGAACCATATTGACTGAATGTTGTTGTCTGACATTGTATAGTAATCATTGCCCCAGTCCATCCATTGGCCAAGGTGAATTGACTGCTCTGTCTGGACTTTGGAGTATTTTTTTACCCTATCCTTGCAGGCCTTTGAAAAATTATCCAAGCCAAAGTTTTCTATATCTTTTTTTGAGTTGAATCCCAGGTCTTTTTCTGTTTCCACTTCAAGCCATAAGCCTTGGCAGTCAAAGCCGTTCTGGTACCTTTGGTCGTAGCCTTGCATTGCCTTGTACCTCTGGAACAGGTCTTTTAATGTCCTGCCCCATGCATGGTGAACACCCATAGGATTGTTGGCTGTTATCGGGCCGTCTATGAAAGAGAATGGCTTGCTGCCTGAATTCCTTTTTTTCAGGCTTTCAAATATCTTGTTGTCTTCCCAATATTTTAGTATTTCCTGCTCTTTTGAATGAGTATTTGAGCTTTCCATTTTTTAGATATTTGGCTTATGCATATTTTTTAATACTTTCTAATAGCACTCTAACATTATGTCACAACGATGAAGTAAGAAAAACAAAGGTTTTAAAAAGGAGAGCAGGGGTGTATTTAATGCATAGAACTTGATGGAATATTTCAACTGGTTCTTATGCTCAATAGTATAGATACAAAGGAGAGTTTAGATAATATGTATAAGAATGAAGGAAACTTTAGACAAAGAAGCTTTGCGCCAATAAAGGTTGGCGATGAGCTGGATGTAAAAATAGAGGCTGTTGGCGAGAAGGGTGATGGAATAGCAAAGGTAAAGGGATTTGTCATATTCGTGCCTGGAGCCAAGAAGGATGAAAACGTTAAGGTAAGAGTGACAAGAGTTTTAAGAAAGGTCGGCTTTGCAGAGGTAATTGGAAAGGGAAGCGAAAATGCTGAAAGCTCCGAGGATAGTTATAGTGAGGAAGGAAGCAAGGCTGAGGGAGAAGACCAGTACAGTGAAGATTCAAACAGCGAAGATTCAAACAGCGAAGAAGACTCTGAAAACTTTTAATGCTTCAGTTTTTTGAACATAATCACTTTTTCTTTCTTTTTTCTTTGTTTTTTTGTGTAGTAGGCATGCCAGAGCAGTGAAGTAATTGATATTATGAGAATGCTTATTGCTGCTATGAATGCTGTAAACTGTGCTTTAGTGTAAGGTGCCTTGCCTGGAATTTTCAAGATTTTGCCCTTGCTTGTTACCAGGTCCTTGCATGCGTTTATTGCGGTTTCTGTAAGGGCCATGGACTTTTCCAAGCGGCCCTCGCTTAAAGACTCTTCAGCCTGCTTTATTATCTCGTTAAGTTCCAAGCACTCTGGATTTTCCTTGAACAGGTCCTTTACGAACTTTATGCGCTCTATTATTATTGTCTTGTTTGATGTTATTGATCCGGTGCCTGCGTTTATGTACACGTAAGCAAGCTCTGTCAATGAGGGGTTCATGGACTCTGCCCTTATTGATATGCTGTATGACCTTGTTGCATTGGATGTCTCAAAGGCAAAGTCAACTGTCTGCTCGCGGTTGACATCCAAGTAAGGTATTGCTGCCCTTTCTGGCCTGACTGTTATGCCTGTTTCATTTGGAATGGCTGTTATCTGGATGTTGCTCAAGCCAATCTGGCCATTGTTCTTT
>JAGVXQ010000027.1 GCA_018303705.1 Candidatus Woesearchaeota archaeon | reverse complement strand
AATGAAAATAATTTTCTGGTGCGAATTTCCAGAGCAAGTTGACTTCAACAAGCTTAACAGCCTGATAAAATTCAAGACTGAAATATATTTTGCTGCAAATTCGATTAAAGAATTCAAGAGAATAAGGAAAAAAATAAAGAACAGGAACATAAAGGCTGGTGTGTGGCCTGTGCTTGAAAAGAAGGATGGATACTGGCTGTCCGGTTTTGTTGCAAGAGACAAGATAGACAAGCTAAATGAGTTTGATGGCTTAAGGGTAAAAATAGATGTTGAGCCACCTATTTACAAAGGAAAGCACTCCCTGCTTAAGGACATTGCATGGTTTGCAAGGTATTCCATAATAAGAGGAAAGAACAATGATTATCTGCGTGAGAAGATATTGAACTTAAGAATCAAGCCTATAATGAGTGGTTTCTTGCTGCCATACTTTATAAGGAAGAGGTATGGGGACTTGCATGCAAGCGGAACTAAAAATTACATATGCTACACGACATTTTTTCCAAGGGCAATAAGGCCGCTTGCAAGGCTATTTTATTCAATGGCCATAAGGAGAATGGAGAGAAAAAGGACGTTTTATGGTATAGGGTTGACGAACAATGGCATATTCGAGAATGAGTCTGCTTACGAGAACATCAATGAATTCAAAAAAGACATAGAGATGATGGTAAAGGCTGGAGCAAATAACCTGTGTGTTTATTCCATAGAAGGAATACTTAAAAGAAAAGACGCTGGCAAATGGCTGGATCTTTTAATGTGCTAAATTCGCTATCAGCTAATGACTATAAAACTATTTATATCAATTGGGCAAAATATATTATAAATGAAACCTAAGAAAACAGGCAATGAGTTTATTGTTTCAATTCTTGCAGTTGTGCTATTAGCAAGCGCTTTAATGTTTGGATTGAATGTACTAACAGGGTATAGTGTTGCAAATAATGATGAATACTCGCTGAAATTTGGAGAAAATGTGATTATAGAGGGAAAGAACCTAAGACTAGAAGATGTTGGGAGCAATAAGGCAGTGCTTGTGTCTGTTGATGGCGATACTACAGAGGTTAGCGATGACTGCACAGAAACAGCAAATGGATTCGGCATACAAACACTTGAAACAAAGTATTATGGCAGCAACAAGGAAAAAAGGCTTGCAAAACTGAGGATAGTTAGCTTAACAGGAGGCAAAAGTTACCTGGTCGGGGCTGGATGCAGCATCACGGTAAACAGTAAAAATAGTGTGCAGATGGGAAAGTTCGTGAAGAAAGGAAACAATAATGCAATAACATTAGAGGATGTAAGTAGAAATGGGGATGTTTTTCTTAACATAAATGGGGTTGACATAATCTTGTCTTTAACTGAAAGCAAGTCAGTTGATGACATCTTAATAACAAACAGAAGGTCATATTTCAGCAATAAGTTCGATAAGAAGGCGGCATTGCTTTATGTGACTAAAAATTAAAACCAGTGAATATTCTCTATGTAAACAACCTTAACATTGTTTATTTTTTTTATCCTAAGAAGAAGCTCCTTCAAATGACCTATGTCTTCTGGAACTATGCCTAAAGAGCATTCCATAAGGTCATTGCCTATGCTTTTTGCTGTTGCTGGATTAACATTTGTTCCTGTTGCTGCTACTGTGTTTAGGATATCAGCGAGAAGGCCTACACGGTCATAAGCTATTATCCTTATCATGGTCTTGGGGAGGCCTGTCTGCTTCCAATATACAGGAACCATTTTGCCTGCTATGCGATGAGAGGAATTTGCCTTTGAGTTTATGTCATTGCATTCTATTCCGTGTATTGAGTACTTTCCAACGCCCAGGTTGTAAGCAACTATCTCCTCATCTGGTATAGGGTGGCAGCATCTTGCAAACTTTACAATTGGATTTGAAACCTTTTTTATCTCAACAAGGTTGTTGTCTTGCCTTTCCTGAACAAGCTCTGACTTGCTGGTTATTGCACCTATTGGTATTTTTTTTGTCTGCCTTATGAACTGCATTATCTTGGACTTTGCCTTTGTTGTCTTTACCATCTTAAGCCAATCACGCTTAGGGTTAGGCATCTTTGCTGTAAGTATGTTAACTATGTCCCCATTCCTCAGCTCATGCCTCAATGGAACTATCCTGCCATTCACTATGGCACCTATGCATCTTTCTCCAATGCTGGTATGGACAGCATAAGCAAAATCTATTGGAGATGAATCCTTTGGAAGCGGTATTACCTTGCCTTTTGGGGTGAATACATAAATCTCATCTGAAAAGAAATCTACTTTTAAGTAATCAACGAATTCGCTTGCTGATTCTGCTTCCTTGTGGAAATCCAAGACTTCTTTCAGCCAGCTTAGCTTCTTGTCAAAGCTGTCATTGGTGTAAACTCCCTTGTATTTCCAGTGCGCAGCTATGCCTTCCTCTGCTATCTTGTCCATTTCTATTGTTCTTATCTGGAATTCAACAGGCTGGTTCAATGCTATCACTGCAGTATGCAGGCTTTGGTACAAGTTTGCTTTTGGCATGGCTATGTAGTCATTGAACTCTCCTGGGATTGGCTTCCAGATGTTGTGTATTATGCCAATGACTTCGTAGCATTGCTCAACACTTTCTACTATTATCCTTAATCCTATAAGGTCATGCAGCTCTTCAAATGACCTGTGCTTTGTTATCATCTTCCTGTATATGCTGTAGAAATGCTTTGGCCTTCCAAGAATTTTTGCCTTAATGCCATGCCTCTTAAGCTCCTTTTCAACAACATTTACTATCACCTGCATCTCTTGCTCCCTTTGAGAGCGTTTTTTTCCGAATTTTTCCTTGAACTTGATGTACATATCTGGCTCAAGATACTTGAAACTTAAGTCTTCCAACTCCCATTTCAGGGTTGCCATGCCGAGCCTGTAAGCCAATGGGGCATAGATGTTCAATGTTTCTTTGGCTATCCTTTCTTGCTGCTCTTTTGTCAAATACTTTAATGTTCTCATGTTGTGCAACTTGTCAGCAAGCTTGATTATTATGACCCGAATGTCCTTTGTTGATGCCATGAGCATCTTCCTTATGTTCTCTGCTTCGTGCTCCTCAATTGACTTTACTTTCAATTCAGTAAGCTTTGTAACGCCATTAACGAGCATTGTAACTTCATTGCCGAACTTTCTTTTTATCAAGTCTATTGTAACATTAGAATCCTCAATGGTGTCATGAAGCAATGCAGCTGTTATTGTCTTCGTGTCAAGCCTTAACTTTGCAAGAATGTATGCAACATTCAATGGGTGCTGTATGAATGCCTCACCTGATGCCCTTTTCTGCATCTTGTGTATTTCTGCAGCAAATTTGTATGCTTCCTCAACTTGTTCAGTATCCTTAGAATATGACCTTAACTCCTTTAAAACGGTTCTGAATAGCATTTGTTTATTTGTGCAGAATAAACGTGAACTATCCTAACCTAAAATGTTTGACATTTTGAGGTTAGGGCTTCCTGCGAGTGGCTAACTATTGTTAGCCCTGTTTGTCGCAGATTGCTGGCAAATTGCCAGTAGGATGTCCACAAGCCATTTTGTGATAGGTAACGCAGCATTATGTTTATTGCAGAGTTCCTGTCCCTGTCAATTCTGTTGCCACAATCACATAAATATTCTCTTTTTTCCAGAGGCATATCCTGTTCTTTTCCGCATGTGCAGCATCTTTTGGAAGTGCCCCTCTCACTGATTTCCACTATTCTTTTGCCTGCAAGCTTTGCCTTGTAGGTCAGAAATCCGATCATCCTTCCAATATTTCCTGTGTTCTGCAATGCCCTGTGCAAACCTTTTTTATGTTTCCCTGTTTTGCACATTTGCTTCGGCGACAGCTCGCCAATGATTATTGTGTTTGCTTTTGTGCTGTCAATTATCTTTCTGCTTAATTTATGCTGAAAATCCTTCTGCTGGCTTGCTAATTTTGTTTTGCATTTGTTATGAATGCCATCCAGCAAATGCCATTTTCTGCTGAACTTCCTGCAATGGTCACGCCTGCTTTGCAGTTCTTCAGTTGGCTTTTGCCAGTATTTATCTGGACGCTGGTTTGCAAATTCTCTGAATTTGCCATGCAGGTTTACTGCTGTCTGTTTTATTATACCTAAATCAAATGCCTGATATTGCTGGTTGTCCTGAAATGCTTGTTCGGATTTATTGTAGCAGATTGACAGGAAATATTCATCGTATTTTTTATATATGCTTACCTGATATATTTTGCTGAATGCAAACTTCTTTGGAATAATAAATCTTAATTTTGTTTTATGTTGGTGCTTATGCGATAACTCGAGCCATCCATTTCCTGCTTTAAATCCTGATTGGTTATGAACCATTGTTGTAAAAAACTTTTTACCCTTGAATTTTGGTGGTTTTGCATTTTTATCGCCTTTTTTGTTCAAAGCAAAGAATGACTTGAAATCAGCATCCAGTGTCCGCAATGTGTATTGAAGAACCTTGCTATAAACCCATGAGTATTCTGGAAACTTGTTTTTCAGCTGTGGCAAATCATTTTGCTGCTTGATGTAATTTATTCCTTTTATGTTTTGCTCAAATGCCTCTTTTCTTTCCCTGAGGGCAAAATTATAGATAAGCCTGCATCTCTCTGATAATGCCTGAAGCACGAGCTCTTGTGCTGGACTTGCCCTGATTTTTATTTGCTGTGTTAGCTGCATTTTATCTCTTAGTATTTTTCTTCTTTATATATATTACTCCCAATTAGCAAATTCATCTATACCCAACAAAGTTTAGGATATGGACTTCTTGCTACAATGTTAAAAATTGGGCCTCAAAATGCTGGTTACGTTGAACATCATCTCTTTATTGCTCCTCAAGACTGTAACTTCAACGTTGTTGCCAACAGGTATGTATGCAACATAATTCCTTAGTGTGTTTGAGTCGGTTATCTTCTTGTCATTTATCTTCACTATTATGTCGCCTTCCTTCAGGCCTGATTTTGCGGCTGGGCCTTTCGGGTCAAAAGACACTATCTCTGCGCCATCAATTATCCTGCCGTTGCCATTGCTGTCAAGCTCAACTTTGTCCTGCAGGCTTACGCCGAGATAGCTTCTTTCTATTTTGCCATTCTTTATCAGCATATCCATTATTGTCTTGATCAAGTTTATTGGTATTGCAAACCCTAGTTCACCTGACCTTACATCAGAGACTATGAATGTTGTAATCCCAACAATCTTGCCGTTCATGTCTATTAATGGGCCGCCGGAGTTTCCAGGATTTATCGATGCATCTGTCTGAAGAAAATCCCTGTATTCTGTTGGTCCATATTCCCGGTGAGTTGCGCTTATTATTCCGGTAGTGACTGTAAAATCAAACCCAAATGGATTGCCTATGGCCATTATGTTGTCCCCAACCTCAACAAAGTCTGAGTTTCCAAGCTCAATTGTAGGCAGATTTTTTGCTTCCACCTTGATAAGGGCAACATCTGTCTGGGGATCAGAGCCTATAAGCTTTGCATTGAATATTCTCTTGTCTTCAAGCCTTGCTGATATATTCTTTGAGTTGCTTATGACATGGTAATTGGTGAGTATATAACCATCATTGCTTACTATAACGCCAGAACCTGCCTTGTTGTTGTCTACCTGTATGTAAACAACTGCTGGAACTGCCTTCTGGGCTAATTCCTGCACCTTTGTTTTTTCCTTGCTTATCAGAGCTGATGCTGATTGCTTGTCCTGCTGCTTGCTTGCAAACATGTAAACTATTGTAAGCTGCAATGCCAAGACTATTAAAAGAACTACAAGTATAAGCTTTCTATGGCTTCTTCTGTTCATAGGCATGTCAAGAAAGATAAAATTTTAAATGTTGTTATTTGTGAAATTGTCATTAATTGTAACTATGCTTTGCATTTAGCAGAAAATTAATGGTGCACGCCAATTAGCTTAAGGAACTTCGTGAAGAAATGGTCTTTTTCTTCCTTGCCTTCTGTTTCTTCCTCGTAATCAAGATTCAGAAGCAATGCAGCCAATTTTTTGTAGCTTATTGAAGCATCTGATTTTGGATGGGTATATATGACGCTTTCCTTTCTTACGAGTGCCTCTTTCATTGACCTATCTTCTGGCACAACAGCTATGACTGGCTTTTCAAGAAGGCTTTCAACGTTTTTTATGGAAAGCTCAAGGTTCTTGTCTTTTGTCCTTGTTAAAACGACTCCGAGAATTTTCTTGTTCATTTCCTCTGCAAGCTTTATTGTTTTCAATGCATCTGCGACAGCAGGCATTTCAGGGTTTGTTATTATAAGGGCTTCATTGGCTGATTCCAATGCATCTAGGGCTTCCTTGCCAAGGCCTGCGGCACAGTCAACAAGGACTATGTCTGTTGTTCCTGCAAGACCCTTTACGACGTTCTTCAGGTTGTCTGATTTTGTCTTCTTCAAGTCCTCTATGGATATTGAAGCAGGAACTATCTTGGTGCCTGATGAATGCATGTAAACAGCCTCTGATATGTGGTTCTTGCCCTGCAGCACATGATGAAGGTTTATCGGGACTACTGGAGCACCGAGATGGATTCCTATGTTTGGAGTAGTGATGTTTGCATCAAGAATTGTAATGTCCTTGCCAAAATAATTCATGGCACATCCAAGAGCAATTGCAGAGCTTGTTTTGCCAGAGCCGCCTTTGCCTGAAATCAATGCTATGAATCTTGTCATCTTTTCTTAGTCCTGGAACCAAATTTAAAAACCTTTTGCTTCTTTATGTAATAGGCTGCACCAATGGACAAAACCAGGGCAATGACCACAACAAGGAGTATTGAAAGCTTCTTGCCATCTATTCTCGTGGTTGCCTTGCCTGTAATGGGCATCTCGGATTTTTCGCCTTTTGAATTCTCATTATTATCTACTTCTGCTGTTTCTATTGCTTGCTCCTTGATTTCTTTTTCTGGGTTTTGCCCTACTGCCTTTATACTTGAAGTTCCTTCCTGCATTGAAGGGGTGCTTGAACTAGAAACCGAGCTGCTTGACCTTCCTCCACCGCCACCACCACTACTACCACCGCCTGAGCTACCTCCTGAAGATCCAGAGTTGCCATTGCTGTTCAAGCTTCCAAAAACACCAAAGGTGCTAAAATGCTCCAAGTTAGCTTCTATGAAATTGCCAGATGAATTGACATATGTACCTATTTCTGACCAGTTGCCAAGTGTTTCATTGAAAAAATAGAAAGACAACGTGCTTATGTTCAAATCCAAGGAATTAACTTCAGTAAGGTTGTAGTAATACTTTAGGGTTGCGTTAACCAATGTACTGCTTATTTCGTTGCCTGCTTCAACTTCTATGTTTTCTACATTGACAATGCCAGAAACATTAGATTTGTTGTTGCCATACAATGCTGTTGTTATTGATACATTGCTGGTGTTTGAACTTGTTATTAAACTAAGCTCAATCTTTTGAGCGGTTATTGTCCTGGTAAAATGTCCGCATTCTGATGATTCAACTGGTTTGTTTTCTGGAGCAATGCAGGCATTGTTTTCAGAACATGACCTTGTTTTAAGGTTGTTTTGGCATGAGGACCATTCTGAGCAGGACCAGTTTTCTGTGCATAGAGCATAATATCCTAATGATATGCTGTGTAAAATAGGGGTTTCAGTGGAATTTGAGAGTAGTGTTGCGTTGAACCTTATGGTTCCGCTTGAGATATTTATGCTGCTCATGTTGCTGTCAGTTATATTATTCCATGTCGACCCCGAATCATCTGAATAGCTGTAGATTATCTCCTGTCCATTAAGGCTTGTTAAGCTGCTGAATAAGTTAAGGGATACAATATTTGATGTTGCAATGTCACTTGTTTGTATTGAAGCATTCTGGTATGTGTAATTTGTTGCATTATATGTTGTTACTGAGTTGTATGTTGAATTTATGTAGTCTATTTTCGTTGTGTCATTGACATTGATGTCAAGTTGGTTTGTTGGTGATGGCAAATTAGATATTGTAATCGCTGCAGAAACATCGCCTGTTGAGCTTGTTGCAGCAAGACCATAGTTTGATGTATTGCATGTCAAGCCAACACCAATAGGGCATAGATATATCTTCACTTCTTTTGACATGCTTTTCAAATATACCATGATAACATCATTGTTGTTTAATGTGCTGTTGAATTTCATTTCGAGCTTTTCATCCTCATCTATGCTTGAAAACTGGTCGTCCAGTGTCGTAACCTTGCCCGTGTCATTATCCATTTCATCAACTAAAGCTGTTGTTATTGATGCGAGCCCACTATTGCTTTCGGACCACTCGTAAAATAAAGGCAATCTCATTAGCATTATTCCATTGCTTGTAAAGTTCATTAGCGATGAGTTGAATGAATAATCACTGCTGTTTGAGAAGTTCCATATATGTTCAGCAGGCTGGTATGCATCAGCAGGATTATATCCAAAGAAGCCAGTGACATTAAGGTTGTATCTTATTCCTAGAAGTATAATAAACACCACTATCAACAATACAATTGCCTCTTTTTTTGATTTCATCTAATTGTCTCTAATCCAGTTCCTTGAAAATATGAAAAACTCCTTTGTCATACTATAATATAAAACTATGGTGCTCATGTCTATTTCTATGTCCTCTGCTATAAGGGTAACGTTCTTCCTGTATTCCTCCCTCACGCTAAAGGGCAGTTTAGAAACCTTTTTCAAAAGCAGATAAAGATCTAGCTGCTCCTTTAATGCCTTGTCCTTTGATATGACCTGCTTAAGGCAGGACTTCAACAGCTCAAGCTTTGCTATGTCTGATGATGGCACTTCTTTTATCTTGTTTTTGCTTTTAAGAAACTCAAGCATGTCAGTTATGGAATAGTTCATTGAACCAATTAGCCTTCCAATTATGTTCTTTATTACATCGCCTGTTCTTGTGTATTTTAATGTCACGTAAATTAGATGGTCTGCGCGCTGCAATTCACCCCTTGCACTTTCAATGTCTTCTATCATTTTTGGACTTTAATATCGTGTTTATCCTAATTAAAAAGTTTTTGGATTCGTATACATAGCTTTTAACCTTTTCCATTGTCAATGTTCTTATGTCAAAATCAGGGTCGCAGATAACTAGCTTGTCCCTTCTAATGAATTCAAGGTTTGCTTTCTTCCTATGGCTAAGTATTGTGTTAAGATCCTCCATTATGAATATGTGCTTCCTTTCTATGTTGTATCTTGGGCCGATATCCCTCTTCATGATATCTATCTTTGAAACAAAACTATTTGGGTAATGGTCGATGCGCTTGAACATCCTTTCATATGCAAGAAGCGCGTCGGTTGCATTTAAGCAAGCGCTTAACGTGTGCTCTGCTATAGTAAAGCCTAGCTTTGGCTCCTTGACCATGGGATAAGTAACATAAGCAAGATGGTCAGCGACTTCAATTGACTTGTTTGCCTTTTCTAACAATGCAGAAATTTCATCCATTCAATTAACGGAATACTAGAATTAATAAACATTATTGTTTTTTTAGGCTTATTATGGCCCCCGCTATGTCTCCTTCGCTTTCCAAGGCAGATATTGCTTCTTCTCTTGAACACTCGGCCTGAGACATAACAGTCTTGATGTCATCCCCTGTGAACTTTTCTAATTCTTCTTCTTCAATGTCACCGATTATCTGTATGGATTCCTGGCCCATCATGTTCACCTTTGACACTTGAGGGTTTCTTATTATCAGGTTCTTGTCCTTGGTCTTTATTATTACCTCAGTTGCATCTATCTCTTCCTGCTTGACTCCTAGCCTTTTCATGGCTTTCTGCAATTCTCTTGGATTCATCCCAGGGATCATAAGATTGAACTATGGTGCATGTATAAAAATGTTATTATTTCTGCAGTAGATCGCAAAGTGC
>JAGVXQ010000026.1 GCA_018303705.1 Candidatus Woesearchaeota archaeon | reverse complement strand
CAGCACGACGCTCTTAATGGCAATGCCACTATCTACCCCAAACCCAACAATCAAGCCTCCCATCGTTACGTCCTTAACCCCGAGGCCAGATGGCAGAAAAGATAGCCTTCCAAGTACGTAAGATATCCAATAAACAGAGAACAATGAAAAATATCCCAGTTTTATGCCAAAAAAGCTTAATGAGAGCCCAACAAAAAATGGCAATATCACAGCTTGAATCGCAGTTAACAGTATTAATAATGCAATAATTTTTTTGTTGCTAAAGTACGATGGAATGCTATTTACGAAATCATTTATAACATCATCATTTATCCCAAATTTTAATGCAATTTTATTTATCCGATTAGGCAAAAACCTCTTGAGCGCAATAATCTTGGGTATGAACCACTTGTACTTGTATAACACTATTCCAACGCAAATGAAAAATAGTATTGTTATTGTTATTTTAAGCAGCAAATTATTAAAAAGCATGTCTTCTCCAACAAGCAGAAGCAATATTGGCAGCATGGTTACTTGCCATGCAATGCTAAAGAAATTTTCAAATCCCACAGCAAATATACTCTTCGTAAGCGGCATATTGCCTATCAATTTTGTTATCAATGGCTTTCCAAATAATGCCCCTGTCTTGAAAGGCGCAAAAAAATTCAAAAACTGTGCCATATGCAAGATAAAAAATGAGTTAAGAAAACCAAGGTTTTCTTCCTGCATCTTAAACAGCAATTTATAGGATAATGAGCCAATAATTGCCAGTATAGTATTTAATGCAATGGCATAGACGAAATACATTATAGGTACATTGCTTATAGCAGATGATATTGCATCCCACATAAAGGTAACAAAAACCACACATATTTAAATCTTTAGCGTAATGAAAACAAAATGCAGGACCAAAACCACTCGCTGAATGTAATCGCAAAAGGCAGCATAGTAATATTCATGGGCATTATGTTGTCAAAGGTATTTAGTTATGTTTATAGGATAATAGTTTCCAGGTTGGGCCCAAGCGATTATGGCATATTTTCCTTGGCCATAGCAATATTTGGCATTATTGGGGGCATAACAATGCTTGGTACTGAAACAGGCCTTGTGAAATTTATCTCTGGCTATGGCCAAAAGAAAGAAAGCATAAAAGGGGTTATACATGATGCGATAAGGTTTGTCATACCATTGTCAATAATTCTAGCAGTGTTGCTGTTCTTGTTCTCGGATTACATAGCAATAAAATTGTTTAGGAAGGAAGAGTTGTCAATCTTCTTGAAGGTTCTGGCTATATTTGTGCCAGTTAATGCCTTAAGAAAGATATTTTTAAACTCATTGATAGGTTTCAAAAGTGTCCAGTATGAAACATTGGCAAAGGCAATAACAGAAAATGTTTCAAAGGTAGCAATAACATTTATATTGATGCTGTTCGGATACGGGCTTTTTGGGGCAGTAATTGGAGTTTTACAAGTATTCACTTCTTTTGTTGTTCAGCATTATAGTGTTCATATTCATGCTTTGGACAGACACATTGCTTTTGGGATATTTTAAAACACCAGTAGAAGTCGGGATTTATAGTGCAGCAATGCCAACAGCCCAGTTATTGTTTATATTCCCCAATGCCCTTATGGTAATATTCCTGCCTGTAATTAGCGGAATGCAAGATTTTAAAAGCCCTGAATTTGCCACAGTATTTAGGATTGTAACAAAATGGATTTTTTTGGTAAATATCATTCCTTTAGCCTTGTTCATAATATATCCAAGGCAGATACTAAGCATAGTGTTTGGCAATGCTTACTCAAGTGGTGATGCTTCTCTGGTTATATTATCCATGGGCTTTTTCATAAGCCATCTCGCGCTAAGCTCAAATAATGTACTTTTGGCATTAGGCAAGACCAAGCTGGTGTTCATGAATAATTTCATAGGGTCTATAGCAAATCTAGTTCTGAACATTTTGCTTATTCCTAAATACGGCATAATCGGGGCTTCTGTAGCCACATCCTTCTCATTTGTGCTGATGTCCCTACTTATGTTTGCAGAATCTTGGCATTTTACAAAAATAATGCCATTTAACTTGAATATTCTAAAGTCAGTATTTTCAATAATTATTTCACTATTGCTAGTAAATTATCTTGTTGGCAGATACAGCATAAGCAACATAAGCAGCATAATTCTTGCTTCCGTCTTATTGTTGCTGTTGTATGCAATATTCTTATTTGTCACAAAGGCACTAGAAAAGGAAGACTATTACATATTAAACAACATCTATAAAAAAATGGGCATAAAAATAGGCATCATTGATGATTTTTTTAGTCGCATGGAATAAAATGCAAGAATTGCTTGAAAAAAACAAAATAATGGAAGTAGAATTGCATAAGCATTTGTCTAAAAATTATTCCGAATTAAGGGAAAAGAACAAGGCATCTTCTTATTATTATGATTGTTGGGCCAAGGAGACATTGTCAGTTATGGATAAGATGCCCACCAAGATACTTGATTTCGGTTGTGGTACTGGCAGGCTTTACCCCCATATTAAGGATAAGCTTGGTTCATCTTATGTAGGAATTGACATTTCAAAAGATATGCTAAACGTAGCAATGAAAAATTATAAGGGCATTAGGGTTATGCAAAGCGATGGCGAAAACATGAAATTTAAGGATGGCTCTTTTGATGCTGTTGTTGTTTTTGGCTCGTTGCACCACCTGCCCAATCCAAAAAAAGGCCTTAGTGAAATAAAAAGGGTCTTGTCCAGGAACGGCCTGCTTGTAATGTCCGAGCCTACAAGTAACTTTTTGATAGGATATGTAAGAAAACTCTTCTATAGGTCAAAAAAGCATTTTGGGCCATCGCATAAGTCATTTTTGCACAGGGAGATTGTCCATCTTGTAAGGAGTGAAGGTTTTAAGATAAAAAAAGTGAAATACTTCGGTTTGCTTGCTTTTCCATTCGGCTTGCCAGACATAATGCCTATGGCAAAATACATACCGTTATGTATATTAAAATCACTAGTTTATATTGACAGCGTTATTCTTAAATTGCCTATAATAAGTTCCTTTAGGTTTGTGACAGTTATCTTAGCAGAAAAGCCATGAATAAAGCAAGCAAAAGCCCGAATATGCTTAAATACAAACCTATTTTGTAATATTTGGGTTCGTACATAAACTCAATTCTATGCCTGCCTTTGTTTACATAAACCGCCTTTAGAATGTAATTTACATCATATATCTTGGCTTTCTCATCATCCACATAGGCATTCCAACCAGGGTAATTTACATCACTCAAAACAACAAATCCATTGGTGCCAAACTCATTTTCTATAGCAACTTTGTTAGGCGAATATGATTCGATTTCTAGTTCTCTGTATTCAGACCTGTCAAAAAGATTTAAATCACTTATATTTTCATCAGTTACAATGTAATTCATAGGATGGAAGCTTTTATTTACAATTGCATTAAGAACTTCATTTTTATCTACAGCAATGGCCTTGGATACGAAATAAGCCCTGCTTAAATAGTCATTGTTTTTGTACAAATTTGCCCCATTATAGTTCAGTATAAAACTCAGGCTGCCATCATTCACGTCTTTTGGACTAATAACATACTTTATGTTCAATAGGTCTATCATCCTAGGGTATTTTACATCATTTATGGGTATGCAGGCATCAGCTTTAACTTCACAGTCACCATAGAAGCAGGAATATTCCGCATACTTCCTCAAAAATATTGCGTCGCATCCGCTGGCAAGCTGTATGTCATTTTTAATGGCCATGTATTGCGGCAAATTGTCTTTTGTCTGATAGCTTCTTAAAGACAAAACCCTAAACAGCCCTTCGTCTTTTTTTATATTTTCTATTATCGGGTTTGTTTCAAACCTATTTCCAAAGCCTGCCGGCTCTATAAACTTCGTTGAGAACATGAATAGCTCTGCAATCAAAATGATTAGTAAAAGCCAGCTTAAGTGCTTTAGCCTTATTTTATTTTGTACCCACAAGTAAAATACCAATAATATTAAGGCAATTGTTATAAGGAATATGCTTATTGAGTTGAATATGTTCTTTAGTATTATTGGCACCAGACTTAAAAAATAATCCCGGCTTAAGCCACTTCTTGTTATTCTAGATGCATCAGCATTTTCACTGTAAAGTTTTAAGGCCATATCTTTGCCAAATTCGATTAGGGCTTCCCTATTGGTGTAAGATATTATTGCAACAATTGCAACTATCGCAGCAAGCAACCCTATAACATACAGTAGCTTTCTAAGCCTTTCTTTTTTTTCTTCATCAAATTCCTTTAATGCATCCAGGCTAAAGCCGCTTATTACTGCAGAAGAAAAAACAAAGAAAATCATCATCCTCACAGGTGCCCTGAAAGAATCAAATAAAGGCAGGCTGTAAAAGATGCGGTAAAAAGGAGTATATTTGCCTAAACTGAAAAGCAGCGAGAACAATGCTATGATTGCAAATATCGCTGCATATTTGTTTTTTCTTACGAAGAATATCGCAATCAACAGCAGCACCAGTGTTGTTAAGCCAACATATATGTATTGCTCAGCAAAGCTTGAATTTTTCCAGAAACCCCAGTATAAACCACCCCTGCCATAAAATTCAGGCATTAAAAAGGTTATCAGCGCATATCCAGGTAATGAGTGCATGGTTGCAGTTTCATACCCAAGGCCTGAACCCCTTATTGAGTATTTTGTGTATTCCAGCATCGGCAGCAATTGCACAGATCCTATCAAGATGCCAATAACCGCGGCAATGGCAAATATCCAGCTAACCCTGACAAGCCCTTTTCTTTCATATATCAGTCTCAATGCCCCATACAAGAATAAAACAAATGCACTGTACAAGAAAATCTGTGGCCCGCTTCCTAGTATCTGTATGCCAAAAACTAGGCCGATCAAGAAGCCAAAGACAAGCCTCTTCTCTTGTATGGCTCTTTCTAAGAAATAAAGTAGCAATGGGAACCACATTAGTGCATTGATGAATGACATGATACCAGCCCATAATACAACCATGCCGCTAAAAACAAAAATTGCAACAGAAAACATGGCAGAAAATCTGCTTATTCTTATTAGTCTCAGGTACAAATAAAAAAATACCACTATAAGAAACAAGTTCAACGCCATTACATAGGCTATTGCCTTGTGGAAAGGCACGAAATAAAATATGATGCTTATAGGGTAAAACATAGTTGTTAAAGGGCTTCCAATAAATGGTGTTCCTGAATAAACATCACTGTTCCATAATATAAGCCCATTATTTTTCTCAAGATTCTCATTAATTTGGCCCTCCCACAATGAAGTCATTCTAAGCAAGTCAGCATTTATTGTGGCAGCATCATCAGGGCTAAGAATTATCTTGTTGAAAAATAATATTATCAAAACCACAAATACTGCAAATCCGATTATTGTTTTTTTATTCATTTTTTGCATAGACAACAAAGCTGGCCCCATAGCCAATCATTGATTCAAAATATGTCCAAGGTATGGCTATTAAGATTAAAAAGGGCAGCAATATAAAAGTTGCCAAAAGGCTATAAGTGAATTTTACCATACTAATTCTTCTTTTATACCCCCTCTTAAGCACATTGTACAAGAAGTTAAACTCACACCCGATTGAATTAAGAAAGCTCTGTACAAATCCAAATGGATTGTATTCTATTGAATATTGGTTAAAGCCTGCAACTTTGAAGCCATTCTGCTCAAGCAGCCTTTTTATTGTTTCAGGAGAGTAATGCGCTACATGCCTTGGTATGTCAAGATGGAATGTGTTTTTCCCAAACAAATAAAACTGCAATGACTTTATGTTCGGAACAGATATTGTTAGCAAGCCTGTTTTTTTAAGCAGTTTTCTTAATTCTTTTAACGTGTCGCTTGGCTCGTATAAGTGCTCAAGCACATGCCACATTGTTATGGCATCAAAACTTCCTTTTATTTTGTTGGTATCTTTGTCGTTGATTATTTCTATTCCAATGTTCTTGCCAGCAATCCTTCTTGCGTCATCCGAAAACTCAACACCACGAACCTCCCAGCCATTTCTTTTCATTTCAAACAAGAAATCCCCATTTCCGCACCCATAATCCAGTATAGAACCCATAATATTTTTAGGAATTTTTCTCGACCTGGAAGCCATTGCTATCCTGCTCATTATGCTGTTGCTTATATCTTTCTTGGCATAATACTCTTCTCCATAATATCTTGCGATGTCTTTCTTGCTAGGCTTGTTTGCAACATATACCAAACCGCAATTCTTGCATTTTGCAAGCTCAAACAAGTCTTTAATGCCCACTTCCCTCGGATCCATGTCTTTGGTCTTAAGTATTATGTCATTTCCATCATAATCACACAACAGGCATTTGGTCATCTCTTTGCCCTGTTATAAACAATTAAAAAGTTTTCTAAACATCAAGCTTGGTATTACCAGGAAGTTTTCATCATTATTTTAATGTGCTCTAACAGCATGCCGTTTTTTATGTCATTAACCAGCCTGTGCCACAAGTATCTTGGCCTGAAATAGAATTCCCTGTAGAATTTTTTGTAATACTTCTCGATAACATCCCATTCAAGGTTTTCATGCTTGTACAACTCCCTTGCAGGGGTATACATGTTGAACTTGCTCCAATCCTCGTTTAGCATTAAGCCCTTGTTAACATACTCATTATACAATTCTGTGGCGGGCAAGGGTATCGTTATTGTAACCTTTGCCATGTCCAGGTCTAAAGATTTTGCAAAATCTATTGTGTCCTGCATGGTCTTTTCTGTTTCACCAGGCAACCCTATCATGAATGAGCCCCATGCTTCGATGCCTGCATCTGATGCCATCTTGACGGCCTTTCTTACCTGCTCTAAATTTATGTTTTTCTTTATCCTTTTCAGTATTTCCTGGTTTCCTGATTCAAGTCCAAAAAACAACCTATAGCATCCAGCCATTTTCATTTTTCTAAGCAGATTCTCATTTACTCTGTCTACTCTTATTCCAGTCAATGCAACCCAAGGCATATTCATTTTCCTTTTTATCATTTCATCGCATATTTTCTCAGCCCTTTCCATGTCCATTGTAAAGCAGTCATCAGCAACATGGAATTCTTTGAAACCAAATTTTTTTAGATGTTCGATCTCAGCAATAACTCTCTCAACAGATTTAGTCCTAAATACCCTCTGAAAAATTGACTTAGTACAGTAGACGCAACCGTAAACACAGCCGCGAGAACTCTCCAACCACCCAACAGGGCTGTTTCTTGCAACAAACATGGGAACTATTGATTTAGAAACATCAAACAAATGCCATGCTGGCAAAGGCAGTTCATCAAGATTTTCAATCAATGGTCTTTTTTCATTGGTTATAATCTTGCCTCTTTCATCTTTGTACACAATGCCTCTTATTTTTTTAAGTCCGATGCCACTTAGCACATCAACAATTGTATTGTCTCCCTCTCCGATTACACCAATATCAAACCTGCTTCTTTCCAAGGATTCTTTCGGATATCCAGAAACATGCGGCCCGCCTATAATAGCCAATATGTTATTGTTAATGGATTTGGCAAGCTCAGCAATTTCTGCAGCCTTGTAGAACAGTGGTGTACTTGAAGTAACCCCTATAACATCAGGTTTGTATGTTTCCAGTTTTTCTCTTAGCGCAGTACTAGGATTTACAAAATTTCCAAGGTCCATTACTTGAACATCATGTCCATCTCTTAATATGACGGCAGCTATTGTAGCCAGAGTCAAACTTGCACTATTAGGCACAACTTCTTTTACCTTTGCATTTTTGTAGAACTCCCAGTCAGATGGTTCTATAAGCAATACCCTTTTCTCATTTTTCTTTATCATTTTTTGTATTTGAACTGCAATAAGTATCTTTTACATGACCATAGCCTTCACAATATCCACACATGTCTTTTCTATGTTCAATTTCAAAGATATCATAAACTATTTTCCATTTGCACAGCTGGCTATTTGTATTCTCCATAACAATTCCAGCATTTTCAACAATTTCTTCTACACTTCCCATATGCGTTTCATTCTATACTTTAAAACCAATCCGATCATAACCCATCCAAGTTTAAATGCCTTCCAAAAGCTTCCAGTGACAGAGCTTTTTCCAATCCTCTTTCTATAATTTAAAGGTATCTCTATGAATTTCGTCTTGTTCAATATTATAAGCATCATCATCTCAGGTCCGAAATGGCTCTTGCCAACACGAAATTTGTCCTTTATCTTTTCATAAACCTTTCTTTTTATTAATCTCATTGTGCAGCCTGCATCAGTTAGCTGTGTGGTGTTAAACAAAATTTCAATGAATTTTGCAACAAAGAAATTGCCGTACTTCAGAAACAACCCCATATTTGCTCCATGGCCTATTAATGAGCTTGAGGTTCTCGTTCCAAAAACAGCATCAAAATCATCTGAGTAAGCAAGCAGCTTCAGGACATCATTGCCAACAAAAGTTCCATCAGGCTCAGACATTATTATTATGTCGCCAGCAGCTTCCTTAAGCGCCCTTTGGTATCCATAGCCGTATCCCTGCTTCTTCTCATGAAACAGCTTCGCCTTGGTTTTTTTTACCTCTTCATCAGTTCCATCAGCAGCATTGTTGTTTACAACTATCACTTCATCAACATACCCACTGTCAAAGAACTCATTTATAGAGTCCTTTATGGATTCTTTTTCATTGTATGTTGAAAATACAACAGATACTCTTTGATTTTTCCACATCTTTACCTAGTAATCCTCCGCACATTCAGCAAAAATTGCAGCAAGTAAACCTCTATTGGCAATGCTGTAACCTTGTTGTCTAGCCTATAGTCAAGCAGCATTTTCAATGGCAAAAATATGTTTTTTAATGTTCTTCTTGAGTTTATGTAAACCAGCAGCGCAATTACTCTTTGGTATTTTTTAATTTTTTTAATTTCCTTTTTGCTTAAAAACGGCAGGTTATACGTCATTCTCGAGTATCTTGCCCATTCCAATGTGTCCTTTGGCGCCACCCAGCCCTTTTTTATACACTCATTATAAATCTCTGTTCCAGGATAAGGATTTAAGAATTTCGGCCCATCAATGTCAACCTTGTATTCATTGACAAGCCTGTGTATGAAGTCTATTGTCATGTTCCTGTCTTTTTCATCCTCTCCAGGTATGCCTGTCATGAATGCGCATGTAACCTCTATGTTGTTTTCCCTCGCAATCTTGACAGCCCTTTCAACCTGGCTTGTCTTGACATCCTTCTTCAATATCCCCAAGACCTTATCACTGCCAGATTCTGCCCCTATGTAAAGTCTTTTGCATTTCAGGCCCCTTAAAGACATTATGAAATATTCATCAAAATAATCAGCCCTTATCTCAGCAGACCATGGCATGTTCAACTCGCTTACTATGTCCCGCGCCCTCTTCTTGTTAACAACGAAATTGTCAGAATAAAATGCAACGCTTCTTATTTCATGCATTTTTTTTAACCCATTTACCATATTTACCACGAATTCAACAGAATGCGCTCTCCAGATTCTCTTGTTGAAAGAAACATTGTAGCAATAGCTGCATCTAGATGGGCAACCCCTGGACTCTATAACCACGAGCTCTTTTTCATCCCCTAAGTATCTTTCTAAGTCTATAAGCTCCCACCTAGGGCTATATTCGTCAAGGTTTTTTATAAAGCCACTTTGCTCATTGATAAAGGCCTTGCCGTCTTTCTTGTATGCAATGCCCTTTATCTTTTCATAAGGCTTGTTCTTTGCAACTGCATCTGCAAGTTTGGGCATTGAAAGCTCGCCCTCGCCAATTACAACAAAGTCCACAAAATCATTTTTTATGGTGTCTTCTGCTGTCAACGATGCATGTACTCCTCCCCAGACAATAATGTTTTTGTTTTCTTTCTTCAATATTTTGCTTAATTCAGATATTGGCTTTAATCTTGGGCTTGTCTTGGTTGTAAAGCAAACAATCAACGCATCTTTGGCCTCTTCAATTATCCTCTTGAAAACATCAGCAGATGCATAGTCATGTATTATCTTTGCCTCATACCCATTTTTAATCAAGGCATCTGCTATGTACATCAATCCAAATGCAGGGTAAAGCCTTGGAGTTTCCTTGACCTCAAGGCATATCAGCAATATTTTATTTTTCATGCAGTACTTTGTAAACCCCATCTATTTTTTTTGCTATGAATTTTATGTCATATTTCTTTGATTCCCTTAATGCACATTTTCCCATCGAATTTCTCTTTGTCTTCTCGCTTAATAGCGCTTCCACAGCATTTTCCCACCCCTGCGTTTTTTTGGCATCTATTAAAAAACCAAAATCCTTTTTTACTATTTCCCTTAATCCGCCAACATTCGAAGCTACCATTGGTTTTCCTGCAGCCATCGCCTCGATCGCAACCCTGCTGAAAGGCTCTTGCCATGCAGATGGTATTAGTATGATGTCAATTGAGCCATACTCCTTTATTGTACTATTATAGTCTAAATTTCCCATGAATAATACTCTTTCCTCAAATTCCTTAAATTCTTCTATAAGCCCTTTTTTTAATTCTCCTTCCCCAATCACAATTAACTTTGTTTTTGCATATTTTCTTAATATATTTCCAATTGCTTTTGATATGGTTTGCAGCCCCTTATTGTAACTCAGGCTGCCTACATATCCCAAAACAACATTTCTATCACTTTCATCTAATTTGGTTTTTTTGAACAATTCCAAGTTTATGCCATTGGCTATTATTTTTGCCTCGTTAATTCCTGAGTCATGCAGCTTATTTCGTACAGCCCTACTTATTGCTATCTTCTCATCAGCGCTATTCAGTATATGCCTAGAGCTTTTTAAGTAAGCCAGCTTATGCATGTCCCATAGCAGCCTGGTTTTTTTTGAGCATTTCTTGAGGTTTTCAGCATTGCACTCCTCACAGCTTGTCAAGTCCATTTTTAGCAGACTGCTTTTTGGGCAGCAAAACCAGTAATCTCTGTAATGTGTTACAGACTTGATGTTGTTCTTTTTGGCAGCCAATATGGCAGCAATTGCTGTCCTGCTGTCATGGCTGTGTATAATGTCTATATTCTCATTTCTTATTACTCTTGAAAAGAAATTTGCCATGTAATCGTTTTGTACCTTGAAGCTAGGTATACACTTTGCATACTTGCTGAACTTATAAGTCTTAAACCCCTTGTAATCTTCTGTTGATGCAATTATTATTTTATGGTTATCTACAAGAGTGCTGGCTAATAGAGTCATGCTTACTTCAGCCCCGCCTTTTCCAAGCCCATAATATGCAGTATAAAGTATGTTCATCTTGTTATCGACTTAATTGCCCTTGCCAAAAACTTTGGATTAACGAAAAACATGTTT